>CBCOYO010000106.1:0-4654 GCA_965114465.1 uncultured Lachnospiraceae bacterium | reverse complement strand
TATTAAATTTACGGAACACTGCATACTGTGCTTCTTCTGTAAAATAAATTAATACATTTCTACATACAATTAAATCACATCTATCAGGATAAGAATCCTTGAGCAAATTATGTTGTTTAAACTGCACCCGCGACTTAATTTCATTGGCAATTTGATAAGAAGGCCCCACTTTCGTAAAATACTTCTTCTTAAAGTCATCCGGCACGGCTGCAATACTTTTCTCATTGTACAGCCCCACTTTCGCCTTCTCTATTACCTGCTTATCTATATCTGTCGCAGTAATATTAATCTGGTTTAATGGAATATGCCGTGACAACGCCATAACAAGGGAATAAGGCTCATCACCTGTAGAACACGCCGCGCTCCACACCTTTAGGTTTTTGCCAAATTTACTAATTAATTCCGGAATAATCTCTTTATCCAGCAACCGCCACTGTTCCGGATTTCGATAAAACTCTGATACATTAATTGTAAGGTAATTCACAAAGTCATCAAAAACAGTTTTATCATCACGCAGTTTTGCGACAAACTTATCATACCCTACTACTTTATGTTTCGCAATCAGCGTGTCAATACGCCGTTTCATCTGCTTTTCCTTGTAAGCATTCAAGTCAATCTTCGTCAGCCCGAAAACTTCTTTTTTGAAATACTCATAATCGTATGCCATTGACACTCCCTGCTACTAAAAACATATACAAATGTATATGCTAGATGATTTGCTATATTCTCACGAATTATAGTTACTGTTTCAACGTGTCCGATTTTGTTAAAAATCAACTACTTTCGTTTGTCTATACTCACGAACGATTAGATTTCCGTTCTCAGTATAACACTCCACAGTCGTAAATTCCCGACTAAGTAATCGGTACATACCAGTAAAGTCTTTTCATTGACTTAACACTGGAGTTCATCAAAATAGCTTTCCTTTCCTAGATTTTATTTCATATTCCATTTCCTTTGGCTACCCGTGTGCATAAATAGCTCTAGGAATAAAAATCCCTAGAGCATATTGGTTCTTTATCAAAAGCTTTACTCTTCGTTGTCCTCTGCAGCCTGCTTTGCAATCACTGCATCAATATCAACAGATACCACATCTGCATCATCTTCAACAGCAGCCTCCTCCACAGGAGCTTCCTTTGCTTCCGAAGTAAACAACGCCTTAATGCTCAAGCTGATTTTCTTGCCTTCTTCATTAAAATCAACAACCTTTGCCGTTACCTCCTGACCTACAGACAATACATCTGAGGGCTTCTCGATATGCTCTTTCGCAATCTGAGAAACATGCAGCAATGCATCAATACCTGGCTCAAGTTCTATAAATGCGCCGAAATCCGTCATTCTAGCAACTTTACCAGTTACTTCATTTCCAACAGCATATTTTGTTGCCGCATTCTTCCAAGGGTTTGAATCATCAAATTTAAGAGATAATGCTACCTTAGTACCATCAATATCCTTGATCAATACCTTTAATTCTTCCCCAACTTTAAATACCTTCTTTGGATTCTCAACACGTCCCCAAGACATCTCAGAAATATGAAGTAGTCCATCTACGCCGCCAAGATCAATAAACGCACCAAAATCAGTTACATTCTTAACAGTACCTTCCACGATATCGCCAACACTGATTTTTGCAAATAATTCCTTCTGCATCTCAGCTTTTCTAGCAAGAATAAGCTGTTTACGATCACCGATATATCTTCTTCTCTTTGGATTGTATTCGCTAATTACAAATTCAACTTCCTGCCCTGCATACTTGTTTAAATCCTTCTCATACGTGTCGGATACAAGGCTTGCCGGAATAAAGATACGCACTTCGTCAACAACAACACTTAAACCGCCGTCTAATACCTGTGATACTTTTGCAGTCAGAACTTCCTTATTATTATATGCTTCTTCAATCCTTTTGTTGCCTCTATCTGCAGCAAGTCTTTTGTAGGTAAGAAGGACTTGTCCCTCACCATCATTTACTTTGAGTACTTTTACTTCCATCTTATCTTCCGGAGAAAGGATCGTTGTAAGGTCAACATTCGGCTCGTTGGTATATTCGTTACGCGTAAGAATACCATCTGACTTGTAACCGATGTTCAAGATAGCTTCATCCGGTTTTACATCGATGATTGTACCTTCAATTACCTCTCCTGTATGAATAGTTTTTAATGATTCTTCTAACATTTGTTCAAAAGTTAAATCTGACATAATTTTGAACCTCCTCAATTATTTTGTTTGGGGTAGAAGCCCCCGCAGTGATGCCCACTAGTTCAACAGAATTAGGTAATTCTAATTGCAGGTCTGCCAGTGTTTGTATATAGTAAGTATTCTCACATTCATTTTTACAAAGTTCATATAGCTTACGCGTATTGGAACTGTGAGTACCACCTATCACAATCATAATGTCCGCCTGAGCAGCAAGTTCACTTGCTTCCTTCTGACGTTCTTCCGTAGCGTTGCAAATAGTATTCACAACAATTATATCATAACCTTTTTTTTCAAAAATTTCAACTAAATCTTTAAATTTCTTGTAGTTAAATGTCGTTTGTGACACAATAAAGAATTTTTCGTCTTTTTTCGCTTCAAATTGCTCTGCCTGCTCCTTTGTTTCAATCACCGTTACAGGCCCATCTGCCCACCCTTTTATTCCAATTACCTCAGGATGCTGTTCATTTCCTATAATAATAATATGCCTGCCCTTTGCTTTATCCCCATTTATTAGCCGATGAATATGACTGACAAACGGACAGGTTGCATCAATACATTCCAATCCCTTCTCTGTTATCAAATCATAGGTTTGCTTTGGAACACCATGTGCACGTATAATCACAGTCCCCTCATCTGCCTGAAGGTTGTCCCTATCCATACTGCAAAGTTCATTTTCATCTTCAATGACCTTTACGCCCTTTTCTTCTAACTCCCGCACAACCTCCTCGTTGTGAACAATCGGCCCATATGTATGAATAGTTTTCCCTGTTTCCAACTGCTCATACACTGCCTCAACAGCTCTTTTCACACCAAAACAAAAACCTGCCGTTTTTGCAACTACTACTTCCATATAAAAATATTAAATCTCCTGTTTTGTTCCTTTTTATTCTATTTGCAGAGCGCAATAATCGCATCTGCCACTTCTTCAATCGTCATATCCGATGAGTCAATCGGCACTGCATCCTCCGCCTGCTTTAGTGGAGAAATCTCCCGACTCATATCCTGTTTATCCCGCTGAATAATATCCTTCTCTATTTCCGTTAAATCGCAGGACTCACCTTTTTGCTCCAATTCATGATATCGCCGCAATGCACGCACATGACTGCTGGCTGTTAAGTAAACTTTAACATTCGCATTTGGCAAAACGCACGTTCCAATATCCCTTCCGTCCATTACTACGTTTTCCTTTTGCGCAAGCGCACGCTGCAATTCCACCAACTTTTCACGCACTGCTTTATTTGCGCTGGTTAGAGAAGTCATCATACTTACTTTCTCCGTGCGGATTAGACCATTTACATTCCTGCCATTGAGCCATACGTTCTGTTCGCCGTTTTCATACGTAATCGTTACATTGGCGTCTTGTACCGCTACACTGATTTTATCCTGTTCTTCAGCGCCAATACCTGCTTCTATAAAATATAATGCCATTGCACGGTACATTGCACCTGTATCTATATAAATATACCCTTTTTTCCTTGCAATCAGCTTTGCAATGGTACTTTTACCCGCTCCAGCCGGCCCATCGATCGCAATACTGTAACTCATTATCCCTTGTTTCCTTTCCTACCATAATATATAAATTTATACTATAATTCTACCTTAATTGTCAATCCTTTTTTGCGCTAATATTTATTCGTTATTGTTACAAGGTTACAATTCACAACTTCCAACTACTTATAGTAACGGTATTTGCACATTTCGACTATAAATGATCTACACTGCACTCACACCCGCCAGATATCCAGTAGACCATGCTATCTGTAAATTAAATCCACCTGTCAGCGCATCCAAATCAAGCACTTCTCCCGCAAAATACAGACCTTTTACAAGCTTTGACTCCATTGTCGAGGGATTGACTTCATTTGTGGCAACACCGCCTTTTGTTATAATTGCTTCATTATAATCCCGAATACCCATAATTGTCAATTCCAAATGTTTTATAACCGATACAAAATGTTCCCGTTCCTCCTTTGTAATATCATGTACTTTTTTATCAGGATCAATTCCTGCTAACATTGGCATTATCGGAATTAGTTTTGCCGGAAACAGACTGTTCACTGCATTTTTAAACTGCTTGTTTTTTTGACTATCAAATTCTCGGATAATACGCTTATCCAACTGCTCCCATGTTAATGCAGGCTTTAAATCCAGATACAGTTTCGCAGCTATCTGATCTTTGCCGCGCAGACAGTGGACATAATGACTGCCTGCACTTAATATCAACGGCCCGCTTACACCATAATGTGTAAACAGCATCTCTCCAAAATCAGAATAAATAATGGTATTATCGACTTCCAGCGATGCCTGTATATTTTTTAAAGACAATCCCTGTAACTGCGTGCACCACGACTCCTTTATTGTAAAGGGCACTAATGCTGGAGAAAGTGGTATTATTGTATGACCACATTTTCTTGCAAATTTGTATCCGTCGCCGGTGGATCCTGTAAGCACGTAAGAG
>CBCOYO010000105.1:9025-12736 GCA_965114465.1 uncultured Lachnospiraceae bacterium | reverse complement strand
GGTAAAGAAAATCATATTACAGAAAATATATCTGTAGTATGATTTTCTTTACCAGAATATTGTGCATTTATCGTTTCTTCTTCTGTATATTGGATTGTCTGATTTCCCAGAAAATCCCAGACAGGTATCATAGTTCCTTCGTTCCCGCCATTCTTATCGCGGATACGCATATAGCCCAGACGCACTTCTTTAATATCAAACTGCAATAAGATATCTTCATTTCCTGTTGTCCATTTATGTTTTTCCAGCATCATTTCTTTAAATATATTTTGTATATCCGAAAATGGCATTAAAAATACATATTCCTCTGATTTTTTCTCAATATTATAAGGGTTACGCCATAGAAAATCGGTTAAATTTTCTCCATCAAAAACTAAGTCCAATGTTTCATAAGACCATATTACATAAGAGTCATTATCGGATTCCACTGTACTGCCAGTTTCATGTGTATAAGTTACCGGAATCCCTTCCAGCGACCTTGTAAAATGAAACCCGTAACCTATATCTCCCCCATTGATTCCCCCTGTTCCTGTTGTTGCAGCAATATAATATTCTTCACCTGACGGCACGAAATCCGTAAAACCCATCTCTTCTACTAATTGTACTGCATGTTCCCGCAGTTTGTCTGGTGCAATTGATACTGGTTTTTCCTCCTCCGGCAATATAATATAATTATTTTCATAGTTCTGTTTTAGATTCTGTATAAAAAACTGAATATTATGGTTGTCCTCTTGAAAATTATTAATAAGATATACCCAATAATCTTCCCCCTCAACCGTTGCATTGCCACAAAGCTGGTTTTTGATAAAAATATCAATATTGTAAGTAAGCCCATTTTCCATTTCTTCAAGTTCTTCCTCACTGGCTTTAAAATAGGGAACAATTGATGGTACTTCCACTGTAATCAGTTTTTCTGGCGCACTGTCCTGCATTTTTTCCCAAGTTTCTTCCTCCTCCTTTGCATTCGGCGTTTTCTCTAATTGTGTTATCCGCATCTCTATCTCCTCTTTTGTAAATCCCTTACTGTTTGACATTGCCTCATAGTCCCGCTCCCAAAGTGGTGCATCTTGCAAAACCACGTGCCTTACCTTATCATAATCCTCCTGCGAAAATGGTCTGCCCTTTACTGTATACAGTTGGAACCCCGCCGCTTCAGGAACTATTACCGGCGCATCAACGTGCACGGTAATCCCTTTATTGGAAAAATCTGTTTGGTATCGTTCTGGTGCCTGCACTTGCTGCGCAATGTTCTCTTGGCTACCTGACGGCTGTGCCGAATCCGTGGAAGCACTGTTTCCATCTTCTGCCTGTCCGGCGTTAGCGCTATCCTCTGTCAATATCTGCTGACCAAGTTCCGTCTTCGGTATTACTAGCTGTTCTTCCGTTGGTTTGGTATCGCTGCATCCTGTTATCCCTCCCAATACCGCCGCAAAAACAACTGCCATAAACAATGCATTTTTCTTTTTCCTCATAAAATTCCTCCTCGAATATTTAGAAGCCTATATTTTACAGTAATCGTAAATTGTTTGTGAGCATAACAAGACGATACCCTTTTCTGGTGTAAAAAGTATTCAGCAAACTGTAAAAATACTGTAAAATCATGGGCTGGAGGGTGTTATTCTCCTAATGGTGCAAACTTTATCAAAACTGTTGTTCCCTCTCCTGTCCTGCTTTCAATCAAAAGCTTTGCTCCATGCAATTCTGCAATTTTGCTGCACAGTGCAAGCCCTAAACCACTGCCACCTGCTTTTCTGCTTCTTGCCTTATCCACCATATAGAAGGCTTCTGTTACGTGTTCTATTTCTTCCTCTGGAATACCACAACCCTCGTCCCGAACAGCAATTACGTTGTCTTTTCCTGTTAAATAAATAGTGCTTCCGACATCACTGGCCTTTGCAGCATTGTCAATTAAATTTACCAAAAGACTAATCATTAAGTCCTTATCCAGTTTTCGGCTGCCCATTTCACAGGAATATACAAGTTTTATTTTCTGCTGTTCTAAGTTGTATTTTTCTATTAGTGCCGCCTGCTCAAACAATACCTGTACAGGCAGTTCCTCAAAGCAAATACTGTCATTATCATACATTCCAATTAAACTCATTAACTTGCCCGAAAGCCGTTCCAAACGTTTACACTGCTCATAAATATGATTTAGCGCACGTGTTCTTTGTGCCTCCTTAAGATTCACATGCAGCAGCGAATCGGAATAACCAATGATAGAAGTCATTGGCGTTTTCAGTTCATGTGCAAGACTTCCCATCATCTGTCTGCGCCGCTCGGATTCATTTTCGAGTTCTGTAACCTGATTTTCAATGCGCTGTGCCATTTTGTTAAACGCCTGTGCCATCATCCCCATCTCATCTTTGATGTGCACATCTGCCCGCCGTGTTAGATTGCCCTTTTGAATATCCTGTGCAGCCCTCTGCAATTCCCGCAGCGGCTTTAAAATTCTTCCAGTTATTATAAAAACAAGCACAACCGCAACAATTATCATGCTTAGATATATCAACACATAAAAAAAGGCTTGGCTGCGGATATTCTGATAGAGCGAAGAAATATCTTTTACCAAAACCAATTTTAAATTCGTACTTATATTTCCCAGTGGAATTCTTTTCCCCGCAAGCAGAATATATTGGCTGCCCTTCTGCTGGATTACGCTGAATACCGTTTCGCCTCCCCACCGCGCATCACTTGGATCGGTTAAATGAAATGCTGTTTCATTACAAATTACATGGTCGTCTTCTATTAAAATATATTCTGATGCATCATATCGGCGAATTAAGTATTTTAAATAGGAAATCTTCGTTGCTTTCTGATAGGACTCAAAGGGGCTGCTCTGCAATTCTCTGCCCAGTGCAAAGGCAGTCGATTTAATCTGCTGCTCATAGTTCTCCATTGTTTTGCTTTGATTGTAAATCATTCGCCATGAATTACCACACCGCCGGAAACAATACCTGTAAGCAGGAGAACACAAACCGTTAGCAGCGAAAGTTTCTGCCATAATTTCATCTATTCTAAATCCTCCAAACGATATCCTGTCTTTGAAATTGTACGAATTACATCATGAAAGCCAAGTTTTTTGCGCAGTTGTCCAATATGCACATCAACCGTTCTTGTTTCTCCTACATAATCTGTTCCCCAAATACGTTTCAGCAATTCTTCTCTGCTAAACGCTATATTTTTCCCTGATGCCAGCGTTACCAAAAGTTCAAACTCCATTGGCTTTAATGAAATTTTCTCGCCACTCTTAGTTACACTGTGTTCTTTTAGATTAATTACAACATCTTTTATCTGAATTGTAACTCTGCTTTTGCCCGTGCGTTCCAACACTTTCTCGATTCTTACCAAAAGTTCGAGCACTTCAAACGGCTTTACAATATAATCCTCTGCGCCCGATTTCAGCCCCTGCACTTTCGAAAGTACATCACCTTTTGCTGTCAAATAAATCACAGGAATCGAAACGCGCTGCAAATCTTCCATTAATGCAAAGCCGTCCTTTCCTGGGAGCATTACATCCACAAGTGCAAGAGAAATATCATTTCCGTTTAACGCCTTTAAAAACCGCTCCGCCTCCAGCCCGTCCAAAATCGGGAATGCCTCATACCCCGCCGCCTCAAGGTTCATGCAAATCAATTCCGATATGGAATTATCGTCTTCTATTACAAGTATTTTCGTTTTCATTCTGTCAGACTCCATATATCATTGGCTGTT
>CBCOYO010000105.1:3747-9015 GCA_965114465.1 uncultured Lachnospiraceae bacterium | reverse complement strand
GCTGTTAATTTCGCAATGGCAAACTATCCATATTTAGTATAACATATTCTGATAGCAAAAAAAGCAACAAAATGTAAATATTTGTTACAGTTTAGCAGGGCTGAAGCATATTAAATTTTTCAATAACACAGCTATGCGGTTTATTTGTACTTTCCTTATTATAATTGATACCAACCAACAGAATTTCACCTGTGTAACCTTCTAATGCCTGTGTATACTGCCGATCTTTTATCTGCTGAATCGCTGCTTTGGCTGATTTATTAAATTTTAATTCCACTACAAGCGCTGGCTTTTTCACGGAAGGCAGCGGAAGAAATACAACATCTGCAAAACCACGTCCTGCAGGCAGTTCCCGAATCAGTTTATACTCTTTTCTTGCGCTGTAATACGCAAGTCCTATTGCTGCACTTAACGCATTTTCATCATTGTACGCCAAAATAGATGCTACTTCTGTATGCGCTTTATCCAAGCCCTCCGCAACACTTTTTTCATCACATAAAAGAGTATTTTCGAGCAGCTTTTCAGAAGCTTTTAAAACACACATTACCTCCTTCCAATTGCCAACGCTTATGGCATTTTCAAACTCGCCGATAATCTCTTTATTGGGAATAAATGCTTCTTTTTTCTCAATATCATATCCCAGATAGCCCAAATGGATTAAAAGAGTTAAAACATCATCTTTTGTGCTAAAATTACGCATATCATTCTGAAAACTTAGTGTATTTATTGCAATATGTCCGCCGCCTAACATCTGCACAATATCCGAACGCAGTCCATCAAAATCCATATCTATATAGATTTTTAACGCCTCATACGTTTCCGTAGAAGTCCAATAATTAGAAAAAAATCGACTTTTCATTGCTGCCACAACTGACCTTGGATTATAGATATGCTGAAAATGCCGGAATTTATAGCCGTCATACCAATTGCTAACCTCTGTATAATCCATATGATATTGTTCGCACAGTACCTTTACTTCCTTATCCGTAAACCCTGTAAATTCTTCAAAAATATCCTGATCTGTCATAGAATATTCCCAAAACATATTTAACGCAGAATGTTGCCCGTACTTTTTCACGGGAAGGATTCCTGTCATATAAGCAAGCGCTACAAAAGGCTGGTCTTTTAAAAGATTTCTTAAAAAATCCAAGTATTGCTTCTGCAATGCCTCTGACTCCTGCCGTTCCCGCATTACACAGTCCCATTCATCAATTAAAAAGATAAATTGTGCATTTGTCTTTGCATAAATCTTTCTGAATGCAGCAGCCAGTCCCAATTGCCGACCCTTTAAAATTTCATGATATTCTTCATGAAGTTCCTCAAGCACTTCCTGTTCTAAATATTCTGTTACTTTCCCATCAGCCGCTTCTATTAAGAACTGCTGCATATTTAAAAAAATTACATTGTATTGATTCAGATATTGTTTAAAGGTTTCGTGTTTCTCAATTTGATATCCCTGAAATAAATCTGCGGAATCGCAGCCACAGCTATAGTATGCGGCAAGCATTTTCAGCGCCATTGACTTTCCAAAGCGCCGTGGTCTGCTGACACAAATAAACTTTTCTTCTGTATTGATACACTCATTTGTGCACACGATTAAGTTCGTTTTATCCACATATATTTTAGAACGGACAGATTCCCAAAAACCTGTATTATTCGGATTTAGATAAAATCCCATAAAGTTATGCCTCCCTGCAGGTATGAAACAGCCAATCAAAAAATTTTTTAACAGTTCCTTTATTTATTTGTTATCCCTCTATACCATAAAATTGTATTTTCCAGTTATCCTCCTGTTTGATAAACACAACTGTTAAATATAGAAACATATCTTCATAATTACTATCCCTAAATTCCAAAGAAACAACGCATCTCTCATCTTCAATTTTTTTCTCATCAGTATCGGATAAGCCCTTTATCGTAATATCGCTTACTGTACCAGTTCTCTCATAGGTATCGACCTCTCCTTCATATGTACTTGAAAGGAATTTCTGAATGTCACCAACATTGCCGTCAAAATATGCTGTCGCAAACGCCTCCATAATCGTTCTAATTTCTTGGCAGTCTTGTTCTCCCAGATATCCGCTTGTACCTTCAGAATGATTGTTTTCTTGATTCTCCGCCCCTGCTGATGGCGCAAACGTATCCGCAATCACTGGCAGTTCTCTCCCCCAGCCTGCTTCTGCTTCCATTGGATAACAATAGAATATTCCCCATATATCCTTATCAAATTCTTTTAATCCGACCTGATAAATCAAATCCCCTTCTTGTTTTTGCTTCTGATAATCCTGCAACGTTTCATAACCATCATTCGATAATTCTTGATCAACCAAATCCAGCGAATTATCTTTATAATGCGTTATCCAAAGCCGAACCTGTTCATTTACTGTAGCTGTCCATGTATCAGTATCCGACTGCTGCCATTCCTCATCCGGCAAATAAATGAAATATCCCTCCCCCATTGCAAGCGAAGCCTGTTTTTGTTCTTCTTCCCCCTCTTTCGTAAATGTAAGTAAAATTGTGTCTTCTACGGAATTATCGTTATCAGAAGCATAATTAACAGATATCTGTTCGGTTTGGCTTTCTTCTATTTCTGATTGGTCAAGAACATTTCTTGTACTTTCACTTTCTGTATTTTCGCTTTTTGTATCTTTATTTCTAGTATCCTCTTTTGTACTAGAACATCCTGTCAACATTCCAATACTAATTGTCAAAATAACTGCACCAAACAATATGGATATTCCATTTGTCTTTCGATTTTTTAATTTGGTTTGAATTTGTTTCTTCATAATCTTATTCCTCCCAAAAACCGCATTATGTTATCAATGTTACCCCATTTGTTATACTCCTGTATAACAAATTATACATTCGTATAGTCTATTTGTCAAGTTAGAATTTAAAATATTATGCTTGATGAAAACTAGTAGTTACTTTTCACACCCACGCCAAAGTAGTGAGAATTATGCGCAAAAATACTAAAAGTTTTCGCTTTTTTACTTTAGCATTTTGTGTACAAAATCTGTTATAATTCACACCTCAGTAACCTATAAGCTGATAAAGACTAGCATGGGGGAATTGTAACAACTAGTACACCATTTTCTTAATCCTCGTATACTAAGTGCTTGATACTTGTATCCGTGCAAGTCGGAGAAAGAAAGCGATGCAGTGGCATTGTTGACTGACGACAACATAAGGACTGTTCCAGTCTTTTGCAATGATACAAATAGCGCGTGCTTAATATATGAGGAATTAAAAAACGATGTACTAGTATAACGGATCTGCACATAAATAAAGGATTATGACCAACTCAGTCAAAATCCTTTATTTTTTTAATATTTAATTTCTTAATTCTGCCAATATATCTGCTCTTTTGACCTTAATGGATAACAGATTATCTGTGTTCCCTCCAAGTTTTCTTTATGCAGATCAACCGCAGTAATTTGATGATTTTCATAAGTTGTATAATAATAAATCCCTTTATCCACATTGCAGCAGCAGGTATAAATTGTAATCTCATACTTACCGTTTTCCAGTTCACAACATCCTCTTTGCTGATCTACCGCACCCAAAATATGGAAAAACTGGCTAACACTCTCCAACTCGGATTCTCCCGAAATAGCATTCATCTTTACAAAAGCTGCTCTAACAAAACGGGACTGCGAAGATAAATCTCCCGGAAGCCCCAGCGCACCCATACCGCGACTATAAGTATACAACGGCAATTTATCTGAAAAATAATTCTGTGGATTCTTTGTAGAAAGATGCATATAGTTATTTAGTTGAAACATTTGTTCTTTAAATGTCGGGTTATTTGCCAACACGCCAACCGGATTGTCATATACGAAAAGTCCCTCTTTTACTGATTCCACCGTAATCGTTTTACTGCGGTCGGCAATTATCCAATGAAGCTGTGCAACGGGCAGGTGATCATTAAATGGTGTTTTCACCAAATTTATTTTTTCTAAAAGCCTGCGTGCTTCCTTTACGGAAGTACACTGGCTAAGTATCCATAAGATAAACTCAAAGGTCGCTATATTCTCTTGATTTTCCTGATACTCTTTATAATCGGCGTTTCCCACAAAATTCAGCCCTGCCATACCGAGCCCTTTTTCATTGACAGCTTCATAATACAACGGATAATCGCTCTCTATGTGCGCCATGCCAATTATTGCGAAATGACTATTGTTTGTGGGCATATTGCGGAATCGAATTGGGAAATTGCGCGGCGTAACGACCACCTGCTCCCCATAGGAAAAATCATAATCCAGTGTCCGCCCGAAATAAAAATCTTTTGTTTTATAGGTTGCTGCTGTACACATTCTGATATCTCCTTTTCATTTTAATATTTCTATCCGCCAATGGCATATTAGCAATCTCTAGTATAGCATTGCATAAATAATCAAGTAATATACAAGACTATACTAGTATAACCCGCGTTAAATAACCTTATGTTTCACTTGCCTATTTTCCTGATAGCACTACTTCCCAAGCCTCGACGTAGCCACCGCTACGCCTGCGTTTGTGAAGCAGTACTCTCAGAAAAATATTCTGCGTCAAACATTAAGGTATTTAGCGTGGATTATACTAGTTTTCCCGATAATTAAGTATAATATCCCCCACATCTGTCTGTGCTGTAATATTTCCTTGATTATTTCCTTTCTCGTAGTAATCACGTTTCTCTTTCTGATCGTTAATGCGTACATCTCCTACATCGGTCTTTAATTCCATGCGATAGTCCGACAAATCCTGTGCCGCATTAATACGAATATTTCCGACATCAGAATCTGCGTCCAAATCACGAAATGTACAATTTTCAAATTCAACATCCCCTACATCACTGCTTACTTGTGCTATGCCAAGCTCTGAATTATCCACAGAAACATCTCCTGTATCCGTATCAATTGTCGAACGTTTAAAACTACATTCTGTTACTTTGCAGTCACCTGTATCAATTTCCATATTGCATTTCTCAGAAATAATGTTCTCAATATTAATATCTCCCACATTAATCTGTAACCGAATATCTTGCAATTCCGCTTTAGAAGGAACTGTTATTTGCATCTTACAGTTATTTGAATTAAATCCCCAAAAAAACGTTCTTTTATGCTTATTCTGCGTAATTTTAAGAGTTCCCTTATCTATTTCGCAAACTGGTTCGAGTCCTTTTGTATATTGATACTCCACAAAATAGTTATCGCCTTCACGAATTGTTAAATCCATAACATACGCATCAATATCTATGCTTGTAAATTCGTTTAAATCCATTGATTT
>CBCOYO010000105.1:0-3737 GCA_965114465.1 uncultured Lachnospiraceae bacterium | reverse complement strand
CAAAATCCGGACATATGGTAAAATGTTCCACCAATAATACAGAATATTGTTATCACAACCAATACGGTTATTAATCCATTCTTTTTCATTTTAATCCCCCAATTATTTATACTGCTTAACAGTTAAATTTTCTGAGTAACCTGACTATATATAGTATAAAATCATTCTACAAAGTATCTCCTATCATTACCTTATTCCCTATTTTGAAAACTATTTTTAATTACTTTCTCCAAAAGCGCAGCAATTACCCAAATTATCCATGTAGTATGCCAATGATATGTTACGAAACTAACACATAAGTAGATACAGGTTACAATTGTCCAATAAGATGACATAAACTGCGCCACGGATGCGTTATTATATTGCACCTGCTTTTGAGAAGATATAAATGCGCCGCCCATAGTGTCCTGCTTATTTAAAGAAAGAATGGTCTTAAACCCTGCATTTCTGTTTCCTGCTGCCACAAACAAAAATACGCCGATTCCAATAAACACAAACATCATAGTTAAGCCAATTCCATGCCCCCATGAAAATATGGCATCAAACACAACAACTGGCATTGCGCATATCACACATAGAATAACGCCAATTGTAATCATCATTGAATAGGTTATTCTGAAATTTTCCCTTTGGTTGTGTACATATTCTGCAGTTGCAAAATCAACGCTGCATGCCTGATTCTTTAAAAAATACCATTTTCCCATACTGACATTTGCAAATACAAACAACCCAACAGCAATTGCAACAAATGTAAACAATATCATTGTGCCAATTGTCCCTCTATGCCACCACAAATGCCAGCCCCAATTTCCAAAAAATCCACAGACAGACGTAATACATAAAAATGTTCCTAATGCTATCATATAACCACTGCGTGTTTTATCGCGAAGATATGTTTTTACCTCATCCATTGAAAGCATACGTGTCTGCAAAGTGCTTCCGTGCTTTACAACATTTTTTATTCCCAAATCCTCCGCCAGTTCATCAAGGTTGCCGAACTCAGAAATTACAATGCCAATCGCTTCATTCTCTGTTCTGCCCTCGCGGATTAACTCCGTGTATTTGTCCTCCATCATCTGCCACAACTCGTTTTTTGCTTTCTGCACCTCAAGCGTATTGGGGAGCTTCGCAAACATTGTTTCCAGATAGTTCCTAATTGTTTCCATTTGATACCTCCTGTTTAATAAAACGTTCCACAACATCCTTTGTCAACGCCCACTCTGCGCATTTTTCCTGATAATACTGCCTGCCGTCTTCTGTAATTCGATAATAAGTTCTGCGTTTCCCATTTGCTGTATCATCATCCGAAAAAGAAGCAATATATCCGTTTTTCTCCATACGTGTAAATGCGGAATACAATGTCGTTTCTTTTATCACATATTTTTCCTGTGATAAATCTTTTATCTGCTTTGAAATTGCATATCCATATGATGGCGCATCCAATAACAAATACAAAATCATGGTGTCGTTGTATCCACGAATCACATCACTGCTGATGCTGGTCATGTAAATACCCTCCTTCCTGCACTACGACAGACAATACAACGTTTGTCGTTGCTACGATTATCATACTATGTTTGTCGTAGTATAAACATAACACATTTAATATATGATGTCAATATATAAATTGTTCTATTTTTAAATCAATCTATTAATAAAAGTAACAGTTCAGATTACCCATTGAACTGTTATGTATCCAGCCATTGGAAATCGCTTCGCGACGGGCTGGATACCTCCAATCACTACATTTTATTACGGTCAGCGCAGTAAATGCGCAGACCTAGCTGAACTGTTACAATCAATCTATAAATAAAAAAAGACCATACCTTATAATAAAAAACTATCCGTTTTTATTACGAGATATGATCTTAGGAATTGTAGGAAAATAAGTGCTCCGATTGCGCAGGGTATTTCTTCAAGATTATAGAAGAAAAAACGTATGCGTAGCGGGCTACGGCGAGGCTTTTTGTCCTGCAAAATTGGAGAACTAGACAAGTAAGATATGTCACTTATTTTTCTACAGTTCCTTACCTGCATCTGCTGCTTCTTCATCCTACTAGACAAAGTATGATCTATCAACAAATAACACAGCCCGTCTGCCACAATTTTTCTGTGACTAACGGGCTGCGCTTATTACTTAATTATTCGTGAAATGCTGTACAAGTAATTTCCCCTTCTATATGGAATCAACTATTATTTGTGAACTATCCATTGTCCAAGGCTATACTGCACGGCAAAAAAGTTTGTGATACAACTGCACAAATACTCTTATCCTTTACTGTATCAGGTCATAAATGCACATTTGTAACAGTTCAGATAACCCATTGAACTGTTACGTATCCAGCCCTACCTGAACTGTTACGCGCATTTCAACTGTAAATCAAAACCTTACATTACTTTTTGCAAATAAGCCGTATATGCATATAATGTCTGACCATTTAGTACGACCCGTGACCAGCCATTATTCCCTACGCCAGTGCGGAATATCATATCGCCTGGATTAATTGGTACAACAATGGTTGCATCACTGGCTGTGCTTGGCACTGTCCGCAGATTCAAATTCGCAGTATTAGGCGTTACCACTTCATTTACATCTGTATACTGTACATTTGCTGCTACATCTGCTGTTACAATTGGCGCACCACTTGGGTCTTTCGGCTCTGCAATGCCATCATAATTAAAATATGCAACATTCATATCCACATTTCCATTGATTCCTGCAATCGCCGCTTTACTAGTGTACTGCCACATTGCATGAACACCTGCGTAATCACACGCTGGCGTAATTGGGAATGGTTGTTCTGTATACCTAGCTACCCATACTTTATACTTATTTAAGATTGACATATCCCAATATGCATTGTCTGTCATATCGTTCTTAGAAGCATAAAACATTGGTGTATAACCTCTGGAAGCGATGGTATCAAGGAAACGCACTGCAAGTGCTGTCCGCACGGCTGTCCCCAATATATACTGTCTGCTTGTTGCACTCTTAAAGCCTTCACAGTCATAGGCAACTGGAAACGTAATCTTATACTTATCAATTAAATTTGCTGTAAACATTGCCTCCTCGACAACTTCCGCCTCATTTACAGCCGTAGAAAAGAAATACGCACCTACTTTAATACCTACCCGCTGTGCCTCCTGAAGATTATAACGTGCATAAGGGTCTTCGCACAAAAGCCCTGTCGCCTGTGTACGGTATCCTACCCGAATCATGGCAAACTGTACTCCCGAAGCGGCAACCAAATCCCAGTTAATCTGTCCTTGATAGCGAGAAACATCAATGCCAAGCGCTGCCTGTGCAACTTCTGCCGGAGCCGCCGAAACTTTCATCTGCGGCACAAACGCAGCAGCCATAATCATTAACGCCATCACCATTGCCTGTATTCCGGCTATCCATCTGTGTCTTGTGTCCTTCATAAATTCTTTTACCCTTACCTTTCCTAAAATATTCCTTCGTGTGTTAATAGTTCCAAAAGCGCAGTTTTTTTTACTAACCAGCGCAGTATGGCGCTACACAGCAACATACTGTTAGACAGTTTACCACACTTTTCAACAAAATGCACCCTTTTTTCAAAAAAAGTCGTGTTGACAGTTTCTTACAAGTTAACAGTTCAGATACCCCATTGAACTGATTCCCACTACTTTGGCATGGGTGTGAAAAGTAACTTGTAAGGTAACAGCCCCGTAATAAAATGTAGTGGTTGGAGGTATCCAGCCCATCACGAAGCGAT
>CBCOYO010000104.1:0-12774 GCA_965114465.1 uncultured Lachnospiraceae bacterium | reverse complement strand
TTTTGATGTTCCTTCAATGGCAACCATGTATATAGATAAGCCGATGAAAGGTCATAATCTAATGCAGGCAATTGCGCGAGTAAACAGAGTGTATAAGGACAAGGAAGCAGGGTTGATTGTTGATTATATAGGTATGGCGGCGGAACTTAAGACTGCTTTAAGCCAGTATACCAAAAGAGATCAGGATAAGATTCCAGACTTAGGACAGGCATATTCGATCGCTATGGGAAAACTGGAAATTATGCGTGATTTTTTCTATGGGTTTGATTATTCGTCGTTTTTTGGCGATGCGGATACAGCACGTTTGGCTGTCATTGCGGATGGCGTGAATTTTGCGCTTGCATTTGAGGAAGACGAGAAGAAAAATTACATTAAAGAAGCCACTGCGCTTAGTCAGGCTGAAACCTTGTGCCGGAGTATGCTTGATAAGGAAACCAAACAGGAGATCGAATTTTTTAAGAGCATAAAAGCCGGACTTTGCAAATGCGGCGGCAGGATAGGCATTACCTCGAATGAAATAAATTCCAGAATTATGACCTTGCTTGAACAGGCAATAGAGCAGGATGGTGTGTATAATATATTTGTTCAGGCGGGAACAAAGAACCCAGAAATTTCCATCTTGTCAGAAGAATATATGGAGAAAATCCGCAGGATGAAGCACAAGAATATTGCGGCAGAGATGCTGCGCAAATTGTTGGAGGACAATATCCACGTATTCGCAAAAACCGGAGTTGTGAAATCACAGCTTTTTTCAGAAAAGATGCAGAATTTATTAAAAATGTACAATAACAGATTGATTACCAGCGCAGAAGTAATTGAGGAATTATTGAATCTTTCAAAAGAAATGACAGAAGCTTATCAAGCCGGAGATGAAAAAGGATTGTCAACAGAGGAGTTGGCTTTTTATGATGCTCTGGTTGCAGATCCTGAAGTCCTGAAAAAGATGCAGGATAAAATTTTGGTAGAAATGGCACAGGAATTGACGGAGTTGATTCGTAGGAGCAGGACGGTTGACTGGGACAAGAAGGAATCTGCACGCGCTTACATGAGAACACAGGTAAAACATCTTTTACGAAAGTATAAATATCCCCCGGAGAAAGCAAAGGGAGCTGTTGATATTGTAATTAAACAGGCGGAGTTGATGAGCAGTAATATCAATCCAGAATCAGTAGGTTACAATTTTCAGCCAAGGACAGAACCTTTGATAGCAGCAGAAGATTCAGTACCATATGGTTTATCCTAAATGCATAAATTAATGATATAAAAAATCCGATAATACTGATGGAATAAGGGTTTTGGGGTTAGGCATCGATTTGAGGGTTGCAAAATAACGGGGGCTGTGCATCAAGAATTGTAAATGCAAGGATTGGCTCTATTCTCATTAAGAATGGAGCACAATCGTATTTTTTCTTTGAAAAAAATAATAATACACTGCACATACACAGCAAATAATTGTTCCAATACTATCGGCTATCAAGATAGGTTTTAATTCAAAAGAACCCAAGAAATCAACAACTGCGTGTATTGCCATACAGGGCAGAATGCTTTTGGTTTTATAAAAGACAACAGCAAACGCAATACCGATTGCAAACGCATACAATACTTGCAGCAAAACAAATACCAACGGATAATTTCCGATATTAAGCAGATGAAAACCTCCAAATAGCAAACTGGAAATAAGAATCGCTCTATTTTCATTGGATATTTGTTCAATAAAACGACATAAAAAACTTCTAAAAATCAATTCTTCCATAATTCCAATAAAAATACTGCTGATTATCGCTGCGGGAATATCTATCTTTGCACCAAAAAACAAATAGGGGAGATTGACAAGTGGAACAAGGAAAAGCAGAAAATGTGTTTTTAAGAAATTATCACATTGCCATATACAAAGCCCATAATAAGAAAACAGATCTTTCTTTTTAATCATTAGAAAGACAATTGCAAGTACAATAATAATACTGATAAGCTGCGCAATTGTTTCATTTGCATTGCATGTCCCTATTAAAATGCCGGAAATCAATGACTGTAAAAAATATAATAGAAAAGTAACAATAGTTAAAGTAATAGACTTTTTCATAGAAATAGTATTTTCCTTTCGGTTTATTTCAGAATAATTGTATTTTAGCACTTCAAAAGTTTTGCGTCAATATGTATTCCGATATTTTCCAGGGGTCATGCCTGTTTTGGACAGGAACTGCCTATAGAAGTGCACTTCGCTGGTATAACCAGAGGCATATGCTATCTGCTCAAGAGGCAGATTGGTGGTGATAATTAATTCTTTTGCGTACTCAATGCGCATATTAATAATGTCTGCACGAAAGGAAATATGAAAAAATAACTTATACAAATATTGGAAATAAGAAACACTAATCTTTAAACGGGCTGCGAAATCTTGTGCTGAATATTTTTTATCTGGGGCAGCCTGTATCTCAAGTCTGATTTTCTGCAGTTTATATCTGTAAGGATGATATTCCTCAATTTGATTTGTATTAAAATCCTCGTATATATGATTGAAAAGCAGCCGAAATAAAGTATCCACATAGCTTGCTTTTGATGGAGAAAGCGAAAAATGATTTTCCCATAGCATCTGCTGTAGGTAGCTGGTAAGAATGCTTTCATTATTTATGGGAAAGCAGGTGTGGAATGTTATATTTTGGTACGCGGACAAATCATCTGCGCAGCAAGTAAAATGTAGCCAATCATCAATGTATTCGCCGTTTGGATTTTTATAAGAATATGGCGTATTAGGCTTGATAAGTAAAGCACTGTTTGGTTTACAGATTATGTGGCTGCCGTCAATATCAAATTCTGCGCAGGTTTTAATAATTAGCAATACATAATAGGGAAGACCATTGGGACGCTCCATAATAAAGCCAGCAGAATGTCTTGAGAAACAGCCGCCGCGGATAATTGAGAACATAACAATTCCTCCATAAATACGATAGTTAAAAATGTTAGTATAAAATATTATAAGCTATTATATTTTCAAAATCAATCCTGTAAACTGGTTAGTATAAAAAAGGGTGACAATCTAGCCTTGTTGAATTGTTGCGCATCAAGCCATGCAAAATTTTAATAATTTTTATGCAAAATCTTTATAGAATCTGGAGGTAAAAATGGCGGACAAGGATTATATTTGGGCAAGTAAGACGGCAGATAAAATTTATAAAAAGATGCAAATATCATCCAAACGAAGTGAGAATAAAATCCCATACTTAACAGTTAATGGGATTTTTGATGACTGCTCTAATCGTATTAGCTGGTGGACAAACGGCTTTTATGCTGGTCAGCTATGGCAGATGTATTATGCGTATGGGGATGAAATCTTTCGGCAGACGGCAGAGCGTATTGAGGATAAACTGGACGAAAGTTTAATGAGCTATAGCGGCATGGATCATGACAGCGGTTTTAAGTGGCTTCTAACATCTGTTGCCAACTATAAGATAACGAATAATGAACCGTCTAAGAACAGAGGATTATTAGCTGCTGCGAATCTGGCAGGACGTTTTAATCTGGCGGGCAGATTTATACGTGCATGGAATGATGATGGAGATGGAAAAAATGCCGGCTGGGCAATTATTGACTGTATGATGAATCTTCCGCTTTTGTATTGGGCGGAAAAAGAAACGGGTGATCCAAGATTTGCGCAAATAGCAAAAGCCCATGCGGATACCGCAGCCAAAGCGTTTGTTCGCGAGAATGGTTCGGTAAATCATATTGTACAGTTTGATGCAAATACAGGCAGGATAATAGGAACGCTTGGCGGGCAGGGCAAGGAAGAAGGATCGACATGGACAAGAGGGCAGGCATGGGCTGTATATGGATTTGCTTTAAGCTACAGACATAGCAAGGATGAAAAATACTTGGAAACTGCTAAAAGAGCAGCGAAGTATTTTGCTTCTAATATCCCTGAAAGCGGATTGATACCTGTTGATTTCTGTCAGGAGGCAGCGCTTGACTGGGAAGATTCTACAGCCGCCGCAATAGCAGCCTGCGGAATGCTTGAGATGGAATTGTATGTGGAAGAAGCAGAAAAAGCATTTTATCATCAAACGGCTGTGCGGCTGTTAAAGACATTGGAGGAAAAGAGAAGCAACTGGGATACGTCGGTGGACTATATTATAGAAAATGGTTCGGCTGCCTATCATGACAAAAAACATAACTTTCCGATAATATACGGCGACTATTTTTTTACAGAAGCAGTCTTTAAATTATGCGAAAAGGAATTGTTTATGTGGTAGGCGGATTTGGGGTATTATTTATAATAAGGAGCAGTTATATGGGTACGATATTTAAGCCAAAACATTTGGATTATAATTTAAGTCCTTATACTGGACTGACAAGAGAGAGCTGGATTGAGGCAGCAGAATATTTATTAAACGGCATTTTTCAGAATATTAAGGATTTCAAAGATCCTGTAGTAATGCCACGCAAGGAAACAAAGATTACTTATCCGCACAGTACGGAGGCAGTCTGGGAATATCAGGCAGAGTATTTTGAAGGGTTGGCGCGTTCTCTTTTTATTGCAGCGCCGCTGATTCATATAAAACCAGAATTGACATTAAACAATATTTCTATCAAAGAGTATTATAAAAGCCATATTTTACGCTCCTGTACATACGGTGACAGTGTTTATGTAGGAAGCTATGCGGAGTGCAAAAAAAAGTCAAAAAATTCCGATCCATTCTGTGCTTTTCAGCAGACGGTGGAAACAAGCGCTTTGGTGATCGGTCTTTGGCTATGCAGGGAGGAGATATGGGATACATACACAAAAGAGGAAAAGGATACGATTGCAGGTTTTCTGTTAGAGTATGCGCATGGAAATACCGTGCCGCAGAATTGGCGTCTTTTTAATATGCTTGATATGGCATTTCTAAAGATGGAAGGCTATGCAATCGATGAGGATATTATGCGGGAGCACGCACAGGCGATATTGTCTTACTATGCGGGAGAGGGATGGTATCGTGACGGGCATTCTTTTGATTATTATTCCTGCTGGGCATTTCAGGTTTATGCGCCTATTTGGAATTTATGGTATGGCTATCAATATGAGCCGTATTTGGCGCAGCGTTTTGAGGAAAATTCCAATATGCTAATGAAAACATATGCGGATTTTTTTGATGAGGACGGTTATACAAATATGTGGGGAAGGAGCAATATATACAGAAATGCGGCTTCTAGTGCATTTGATGGCAATATAATGCTGCGAAATTATGAAGCAGACCCTGGGCTTGCAAGGCGTATTTCATCAGGATCTCTAATGCAGTTTTTGGGGCGGGAAGATTTTCTATACGAGGGTGTTCCAACGCTTGGTTTTTATGGGCAGTTTACGCCGCTTGTACAGGGGTATTCGTGTGCGGAATCACCTTTTTGGCTTGGAAAAGCATTTTTGTGTCTGCATCTGCCCGCTGATCATCCCTTTTGGACAGCAAAAGAAAACAATGGAACATGGGAAAAGTTAAGTGGACATGAAATTAAGACAACAACGTTAAACAGCCCAGCGCTGTGTTTTAGCAATCATAAGGCAAACGGTGAAACGATACTGCGAAGCGGAAAAGTTGTAAAGCATAAAAAGGATGAACATGGTATGTGGAATTATTCTAAATTGTGTTATAATACCAAATACCCGTGGGAGTCAGCGCCGTCTAAAAATGTGGAAGCGCAGCAGTATGTACTTTATGATGTGACAACAGATACTTATGACAAGGCAAATGTGACTTTTTGGCATGGCGAGAAGGAGGGCGTATTGTACCGCAGGCAGTTCTTTGGGTATACGCTGGAAACAGAGTGCCATTGGATACAGGCAATAAACCTTGCAGATTACCCTGTCCCCTATGGTGTGATGCGTGTGGACAGGCTTAGGCTGTTTAAAAAGCCGATAGAGCTTACGCTTGGCGCATATGGGTTTCCAGACAATGGAACATCAATTACCACAAAGCAGCAGGAATATAATGGAGGAACAGCACAGGCAGTTATTTTAAAAGGCAGAGATTTTACAGGGCGTGAAAAACAGCTTGCCATGACCATTTATGATGGCTGGGAATGTTTAAAAACAATGGATAGCACGGGTACAAATCCCGATTCAGCCCATTCGATTATTGTGTACGCAGAAACTGCAAGACGCAGTCACAACCATTACGAGCAGTCCATTCTTATTTCGCAGGTAATTACAAAAGAAGACCAAAGGGATTTTACTGAGGAAGAACTTTTCCCAATTCAGGAAATAAACTACACAGATCCACAGTCAAAAGGCGGCTATGGAGCAGTCACGATAATACATAAAGATGGAAGGATAAAGCGGATAGACTTTGATACAATAGAGGGGATGCTGATGCTGTGACAGAGTTATACTTATGAACGAAAACAATTGCCAATCTATACTGCACACCGATTAAATTTACAGTACAACCAGACTGCGAACCGCCAGTCATGTACTTTCCTGACGGCATCACTGTAAATTCTGGCGGTTTGCAGTATAAATGTATAACGAGTGAACGCTTCTACAATGCTGGTGTAGTAAGCGGCAATTAAATGCGTTCACGAGTATATATACTAACGACCGTTAAGATTTTCCAATTTCTGCACAGCCCATATTGTATAAGCGGACAATACATGCTGTGCAGAAAGGAAAATCGAATCGTTCGTGAGTATAATTGCGCATTTACAACTTGATACAATAAACTATCAGAGCAGTGGTTTCTTACGTTTTTGTAACATTGCATATTTTCCTTTTCGATGCGTAAAAAATCGAATATAATAAAAGCAGACGTTTTTATTAAAAACCAAATAGATTGATTTTACAGCAGATTCAACAGTTTTTTACAGCAGAATCAGGAGGAAAGATGTGAAAATTTTTATTGTAGAAGATGATACTATTTTAGCGCGGGAATTGGCGGCGTTTTTGGAACGCTGGAATTATAAGACAGTAACAGCACAGTGCTTTGATGCAATTGAGCAGGAATTTATGGAATGCAGCCCACAATTGGTTTTAATGGATATTAACCTTCCATTTTATGATGGATTTTATTGGTGCAGCCGTATCCGTCAAAGCTCGAGTGTTCCGATTCTCTATATTAGCAGCCGTAACGATGATAAGGATAAGATTATGGCGATTGCGCAGGGCGGGGATGACTATGTGGAAAAGCCGTTTCAACTGGAACTCTTAAAGGCAAAGATTGAAGCACTTCTGCGCAGAACGTATCAATATAAAGTGCGAGAACAAATTTACCTAAAAGAAGGATTAAGCTTTGACTTAAACAGCAGTCGTATGTATTATCGCGGCGAAGCAGTGGAATTAACGAAATCGGAACAGAAAATTATGACAAAGCTGTCAGAAAATCGCACGGAGATCGTGACAAGGGAAGAACTGATGACAGAGTTATGGAGTACAGATGAATATGTATCCGATGGAACGTTGACCACAATGGTTAGCCGGCTGCGCAGCAAGTTAAAAGGGATTTGCGGCGAGGAGGTTATTCAGACAAAGAAGGGATTGGGATATTTTGTTTAAATGTCTGCGGAATTTTATCCGAAAAAATGGAAAGCATGGATTGGTAAGCGGTTTGATTCTCTTGGCTTTTAATGGTTATTTTATTTTTCTAATGCGGGAGCGTGAGATTCGTTTTCTGCTGTATCTTGATTTTCTGGTGATTTTATTTTTAGCAGTTTTTGCGGGTGTGGATTTTTTGATATATGCAAAATGGGAGCGTGAGAAAGAACAGTTTCTTCGCTATGAGGATATTATTTACAATCAACTGCCGCTGTTTGAAAATCGGGAAATTACAGAACATGATGTGCGTGTATTAGAGGAAAAGCTGCGCAGGCAGTTTGAGGAAAACTGTGAACTTCAGGATAATATTGCGCGCTGGTGCCACGAATGGAAAATTCCGCTGGCAGCGTGTTTGATAATAAATGAAAAAATAAAGGATGTCGAAATCCGCCGCGATTTGCGTGAACCCTTAGAGCGGATGAACCGTCAAGTCAATATGATGATGCAGGAGTGCAGGCTGCAAAGTCCGTTAATGGATTTGCAGATTGAGCGTATTTCCTTGGAAGCGTGCGTAAAAGCGTCCATAAAAAACAACCGATTTTTCCTGATTCAGAAAAAGTTTACAATTGATATTCAGGTGGAAAATATTTTGGTATATTCGGATTTTGCATGGCTGGTTTATATTTTGGATCAGCTATTGGGGAATGCTGCGAAATATGCTTCTAAGGAACAGCCGCAGCTTAAAATCTGGGCAGCAAAAGACTCTAAGGAGGCGGAGCAGGTGCGTCTTTTTATTGAGGATAACGGAGAAGGAATTTTGGACAGTGATATCCGGCGGATATTTGAAAAAGGTTTTACAGGGCAAAATTACCATAACGGAAAATATAAGTCAACGGGAATGGGTCTGTATCTGGTAGAAAAAGTTGCAAATAAGCTGGAACATAAAATTTCCGTAGAAAGTGTCTTTGGAGAATATACACGGTTTTGCATTGCACTACGTGCAGAAAACTGATAAATATTTGACTAAAAAACGATTAGATTTTCCTTCCTATACAATACATATTGCCCGTTTATGCAAGATGGGTTGTGTAGGAAGTGGAAAATCTTAACGTTTTTAAGTATAAGAGATATCATTTGATACGCATGAGCGGTCAAATTTGCCGTATATGCACGATGCTTTTTGTTCGCAAGTCAGGTGATTTGGCAAATTTTGTAAGCACAAGTGTAAAATGTAAGATACAGCCTTGATATTGTAAGGTTTTTGTAAGGATTTTTTCTGTAGGATGTATTATACTGTCTTTATCATAAGAGTAAGGAACAAGAAAGGGGAATCAATATAAAATGCAGAAAAAACAAGTAGCAGAAATTAAAAACCTTATGAAAAGTTATGGATCAAGGGATTTTGAAACAAAAGTGTTAAAGGGAATTGATTTGAGTATTTTCCAAGATGACTTTATTGCGGTTATGGGGCCGTCGGGTTCGGGAAAAACAACGCTCCTGAATATTTTATCCACGATTGACAAGCCAACACAGGGCATTGTAACACTAGATGGAAAAGATATTACGCGCATTTCCAATAAAGAACTGTCAAAGCTGCGCAGGGATAAAATCGGTTTTGTTTTCCAAGATTACAATTTGCTGGATACGATGACGCTGGAGGATAATATTGTGCTGCCGCTGTCATTAAACGGCGGTTCATCCAAAGAGATTGTGCAGAAAGCACGTGGGCTTGCGGAAACGTTTGGAATTGCGGAGCACTTAAAAAAGTATCCTTATCAATTGTCAGGCGGGCAAAAGCAGAGAGGCGCTGTGTGCCGTGCGTTAATTACGAATCCGGAAATTATTTTTGCGGATGAGCCGACGGGTGCGCTAGACTCTAAAGCGAGCAAGGATTTAATGCGCTGCCTAAAAAGTGCAAACGAGAGCGGCAGAGCGACGATTCTAATGGTAACGCATGATCCGCTGTGTGCTTCTTATGCAAAAGATGTATATTTACTAAGCGACGGAAGTATGAAGTGTAAAATTTCGCAGGGTTCAGACCGCAAGGAGTTTTATAACCGAATTATTGAGGTGCAGAGTGCAATGGGAGGTGATTCCCTATGAAAATGATTATGCTTGCTTTCCGAAATTTTAAAAGCAGTGTCAGAGTCTATACGGCGCTAATTATTTCGCTGGCATTTACCATTGCAGTTTACTTTAATTTTCAGAATATGATTTACAGCAATATGTTTGCTTCGTTGGGGGATCATAATAAGGAGTTTACGGATATAATTATCCAGACCGTTTCCGTTGTTCTAATTTGTTTTAGTTTTTTCTTTATCTGGTATGCTACAAATGTATTTTTAACAAAACAGAAACGGGAATTTGGTATTTATATTTTTATGGGATTGACAAATCAGCGGATTGGGCAGATTTATATTGTGGAAACGATCTCTATTTGTATTGTGTCGCTGGTGTTTGGCATCCTGTCAGGCATGGCAGTTATGTGGCTGTTTCAGATGATTGTTCTGGCGGTTTCGGATATCGAAATAGAGGTGGCATTTCGATTGCGGTTTGAGCCGGTTCTAATAACGGTAATTGTCTTTATGTGTATGTATCTTTTTTTCGTGGCAAAAGGATATTGGAATATTGTCCGCAGCAGTGTCTTAAATATGATATCTGCGACACGGCAGAATGAATACGTAAAACAGAAGCGGCTGGTATTGATATGTAAATCTGTACTTGGCGTGGGGGTTTTGGGAACAGGATATTATCTTGCAGTCAAAAGCAGCGGTATGGAGGTTTTGGCAAATATACTGGCAGCAACCGTGCTGGTGATTGTTGGCGTGTATCTGTTGTTTGGCGGTCTGCTCCCGCTGGTGTTTCAAGCGCTTGCACAGAATAAAGCATTTCTGTATCAAAAAGAGCGCTGTCTTTGGGTGAATCAGGTTGTATTCCGTATGAAAAAAAATTATCGTACTTATGCAATGGTTTGCGTATTGGTGTTGTGTTCTGTAACTGCACTAGCTACAGGGCTTGCAATGAAAAACCGTTATGACAATATGATTCATTTTGAACACACGTATACGTTTCAATTCTTAACCAATCAAAAGGATGTGGGTGCACAGGCAGAACAATTGCTGAAAGAAGTGGATGCGATTGCCTACCAGTCCTCAATCCCTGTGCTAATGTTGGAGGAGAATATACCAGTATTAGCGTATTCTGATGTAAAGGAACTTGCACAGCAGACAGGTATGGAATTTTCCCTGCGTGAACCAACAGAAAATGAGGTGATTGAAACACAGCATCTGATTTTAATGTCATTTTATACACAGCAGAACTATGGCAAAGTTACCATACACGGAAAAGAGTATCAAAAAATTGATGAAACAATGGTTTCTTATCTAGGGTATTTGCAGAGAATTATGAATTTTTATATTGTCAGTGATACAGAATATCAACGCCTTTGTACCATGTCGCAGGAAATGTTTACCTATAATTATAAATTGGAGCACGCAGAATGTTTTGAAGTGGCAAGAGAAGCGTTATCTGTAATTCCAACAGGAAATGGCGAGGAAGGAAATTTTACAGCACGTTTAGCCAAAGATCCAAATGATAAAGATGATGAATGGATTAAGATATTTTTTCCGTTGTGCTTCTTTATGTTTTTGGTCTTTATCTTTGCAAGTGTCAGTGTTATGTTTATGAAACTATCTAACGATGCGTTTGAAGAACGAGAGCGTTACCTTGTAATGCGCAAACTTGGATTTGCGCAAAAAGCACTGGAAAAATCTATTAGCAAAGAGTTGGGAACAGCATATATCCTGCCGTTTATTGTTATGGTGGTATCGGCGTACTTTTCTGTTCATGCATTGGAAAGAGTAATGCACGAAACTCTTTTTACTATATATTGGTTAAGTATACTAGTAGTATTTGCATTCTTTTTTGTGTTTTATCGGCTGTCTGTGTCGGTATATAGCAAAAATGTTGGCATTTAAGAACCGTCACAAAATAATTTGTAGATAGAATATTCTCAACAGTTCCTTAGGCATTGTAGGAAAATAAATGCTCAGATTGCGTAGGATATTTCTTTAAGATTGTAGGAGAAAAAACTTAGGCGTAGCGGGCTACGGCGAGGCGTTTTCTCCTGCGAGATTAGAGAAATAGACAAGCAAGATGAGTCACTTATTTTTTCCTCTAAAGTTCTGTAGTATAAAAATGGAATATTTCTTATTTCTGCACAGCCCATATTGTAATATTGGACAATGTGTGCTGTGCAGAAGGAAAATCTAATTTTGATTGATATACTATACTCGTGAACGCATTTAATTGCCGCTTACTACACCCGCATTGTAGAAGCGTTCACTCGTTATCCATTTCGATTGGCAATTGTTTTTGTTCATGAGTATACATAACACCACAATTTACCATACGGCACTGGTTAAATGTATATGGCTGGCGTTATGTAGTCAGGTTGCTCGGAAATTTTAACTATTAAGCAGTATAAATTCCAATGTTATATCTGCCAGTCTTTGGTTTCCTTCATCTGAAAAACCGTGTCCTTCATGCCTAAAGATATCCAGTTTTGCATTAGGATAAGTTGCCACCAGCCGTTCCATATAGGATAGAGGAACAACAGGATCGTCTGAGCCATAAACAATCTGAACATTTCTTTGATAAGCACCAATATTTTCAAAAACATCAAATCCTCTTAATGACATAAAAAAGTTTTTGCCAAGCTGCATCCCCCAAAATTCGTGTACTTCAGGAATATCGCTTTCGGATTGAAAATGTTTGTTCCAGTCATCTGCAATACACATTGCTGGAAATAGCAAGATAAGCCCCCGCACTTCGTCTAAAAGTTCCTCTGTTGTCAGCGCAGAAACCAGCCCGCCTTGACTTGCGCCAAACAGAAAAATATTATCAGACTGAATAAAATCAAGTCCTTTAACATATTGAAAAACATTGTGAAGATCTTCTTTTTCTGTAAATATTGTCATATCGGTGGTCGGCATTGAACTTCTGGCATTGACAGATCCGCCGCAAAAATCATAACAGAAGGAAGCAATATTGTTTTGCGCCAAAAATGTGCTGATTGCTTCAAAATCGCGTCCAGAGCCATTATATCCGTGACTAAAGATTACAGCAGGAAAAACGCCCGCACTGTCTGGCTGAATTAAAGTTCCGTAGATAGTTCTTTGGTGATGGGTAATTGTAATGTCTGTTGTTTTCATAGAATTCCTTTCTGTTTATACTGCAAACCGCCAGAATTTACAGTGATGCCGTCAGGAAAGTACATGACT
>CBCOYO010000103.1:0-12786 GCA_965114465.1 uncultured Lachnospiraceae bacterium | reverse complement strand
GCAGGTTATAATACTAGAAAAACACTAAAGAGTATATTGATTTAATCTGTTATGGGTTTGAATTTCTGCAATATTGCAAATGGGAGTAATTAATATAAATATATAAAGACCTTAATGCGCAAGATATAAAAAGCGGGTTAGGGTCTTTTATTTGATATTTTAAAATAGAAAATTCAAATGTAGATATTGAATGATAGCATTAGATGTGATAGAATCAAACTATGATTTAACAACAGGATTGTACAAATATAAATACAATTTTTAGAAAAACATAAAAGTGAACTGAAAAAGGAAGTTATCAGAATATTCAGACAATTACCTGCAAAAATGAGTCTTGTAAGCCTTGATTTTAGCGGTCTGTGAGAGGATACCGTAGAAATGTAAGTTACCCGATTAAGGGAATTGACACACTTTTTGACATGATGCTATCTCCTTTCAATTCTGCTGTAGAAATGTAAGTTACCCGATTAAGGGAATTGACACAATTCCCCAATTTTTTTCTCCATTTCTTCTAACTTCGTAGAAATGTAAGTTACCCGATTAAGGGAATTGACACAGGTTGCATCCGTTCGCATAATAAGCTTATCGCCTCGTAGAAATGTAAGTTACCCGATTAAGGGAATTGACACACTGTTTCGTAAGTCATTTGAATAAGCTTTGGAAGCGTGGAAATGTAAGTTACTCGATTAAGGGAATTGACACAGATTTAAAAAGCTGTATTGGTTGTCCATCATGTGAGTGTTACATCATAATATAAAAAGGGCTTCAAAACCGATCTGTTTATTTGATGGGTTTTAAGTCCTTTTATATTTACACTCTTTTTGGTATGCAGTGAAAATCACAATAAATTCAGAAATATATTCTATTTAATATTCTGATTGCTACACCAATCATAGCAGTCGAATCTGGCTATGTAGAAGCACTTGGTTGGAATCGTTATGGTGGCTGGCGCATCGGTATCCGCAGCTTTGATAAAAAACGATATTACTACTATGCGCATCTGCGGCAGAACAGACCTTACGCAGATGGGCTTAAAGAAGGAGATTATGTCACCGCAGGCGATGTGATCGGCTACATGGGACATACCGGTTATAGTGATAAGGAGAATGTGAACAACATTAAGACGGTGCATCTGCATGTGGGGCTGCAACTAATTTTTGATGAGTCGCAGAAGGATGGAAACAATGAGATTTGGATAGATTTTTACCAGTTGGCGGGATTCCTAAGTGGTCATAGATGCGAGGTTGAGCGTGATGATTCCACGAAAGAGTGGGATCGAAAATATAATATGAAAGATCCTGTCGTGTTAGATGCTGTAGAGCAGAACAGAGAATCCTAAATTGTTAAGGATTTAAAGAAATTGTTAATAAAAAATTTAACATCATTGTATAGTCAGTACTTGAAAAGTATGATAAACTCACATATGAAACAGTATTTTTTACAGATAGACAGAAACTGTAAAAATCGTTTTTTAGTGAAATGTAATAATAACTGGATGACGTACGAAAGGAAATGGACGGGAATAAAGATGAAAAGTAAGGTGTATTATGTACTATTTTTGTTGTATGTTATTGTTGTGACTTTTGTCTTGTATCTGAATGGAGTATTTACCGGAGAATGGAATTCTTCTGTAAATCTAATAATCAATATAGGATTTCTAATGATTATTGGGATTCTTTTTGTGATATCTTCCATTAGTTTTGGCAGATTGGGCAAAGTTACTCGTGAACTGGAAGATGTTAGGCTGCGTTTGCAAGAGGAATACGAGGAATCAGATGAAAGGAATCTTTGGGCATATTATAAAGATGATGCGGAGTTTTTTGAGGAAAAAAACTTGCAGGAGGCGTTTAATAAGTACCGTCTGCGTATAAAAGGTTCGAAGACAAGGCGGGGAGCAGGTTCTTCCTGTGATCTGGAAGAATATATCAATGAGGATTTTATGGATCGGATTGGTATGAATTCCTTTAACTCTGGAGTCCCAGGGACACTTACAGGTATGGGGATTTTAGGAACGTTTCTGGGTTTGTCTATGGGGCTTGGCGCATTTAGTGGTGATGATATTTTTACGATTTCTGATAATGTAGGTTCTTTGCTTTCCGGTATGAAAGTGGCTTTTCATACTTCGGTATATGGTATTTTTTTCTCATTGGTGTTTAATATTATTTATCGAGGTCTTATGGCGGATGCGTATAGGACATTGGATGAATTTTTAAATGTGTTTCGCCAAACCATGCAGCCGTCTGCTGCTAAGGAAGATGAAAATTCTGCGACAATGCTTGTTTATCAGGCGGGAATGGCAAGTTCTTTAAGGCAGATGCTTGAATTAATGAAAGGCAGCGCAGCGGAGCAGACGGCAGGTGTAGGGCGTATTGTGGATAAATTTACAGAGCAGATGCAGTCCGCTTTGGATACGGATTTTAAGAAGCTTGGGAATGTTTTGAAAAGTGCAGGAGAATCACAGGCTGCCAGTGCGGCAAACGTTGGCGAGATGGTGGAAGCAGTCACCACCTTAGTGGAAGTAAACCGCAATGTACAGGAGGCGCTTTCGAGTATTATGGAAAGGCAGGAGGTGTTTGAAAAGCAGCTTGAAGATCAAAAGGAAATGCTGGCAGATATGTGTAATGATATCAGTGATGAGATTAGTAGTCAGTTATACACTTTTGAGCAGATGAGGAATTTATATGAAAAATAGACGAAGAAACAGAAAAGTTTTTGCAGAGCACAGCTATTGGCAGTCTTATTCGGATATGATGGCGGCGCTTTTATTGATATTTATTTTGTTAATAGCGATTACTCTTGCGATATACAGACAGAAAACGAATGATCTTGATCGGACAAGGCTTGATCTTAGCACGGCACAGAGCAAGTTAGATGCGACGATAGCGGACTTGGAATTTTCCAAGGCAGAGCTGGAAAAGTCAAATGAGGAGCTTGCGTCCTCGTTGGCAGAATTACAACAGGCTTATGCACAGGCGGCTCTGACACAGGAAGAATTGAACAATGCCTATTTGGAGATAGAAAATGCCAAACAGGAGTTGACGACGACAAAGCAGGAATTACAGGATATTGTTGGTATTCGCACAGACATTATTGGAGCATTGCAATCAGCTTTTAGTAATTCTACAATGAAAGTGGATGCGCAGACAGGCTCGATTACATTTTCTTCGGATGTGCTTTTCCGATATAACAGTGCTTCACTGACAGCAGAAAGTAAGGAAACTTTACAAAAAATTATTCCAATGTATCTGGATGTGCTGCTACAGGATCAGTTTCGTGATTATATTGCCGAAATTATTATTGAGGGGCATACAGACACAGACGGAGGCTATCAGAGCAATATGGAGTTGTCCTATGAGCGTGCAAATGCAGTGGCAGATTTCTGCCTAAATAAAAGCAACGGACTTAGCGAAAAAGAGATTGAGCAGTTGCAAAAGCTTCTGACTGTCAATGGAAAATCATGGAGTAATCCAGTATATCAAAAGGATAATGCAGGAAATGCCACGGAGGAGGTAGATATGTCGGCTTCCAGAAGGGTAGAGATTAAGTTTCGTTTGAAGGAAGACGAAATGATTAAGAAGATTGCAGGAATTTTACAGCAGGAATAAAATAGAAGTGACAAAGTTAAAAATTATGGTTGAGTAATATATTGTGAAGTAATATTTTAATAGGGCTGCCGTTTATTAAAGTTTCTAAAGCGGCAGCCCTATTTTTTCACAATGCAATTTATACTGGTGAGCGCTTAGATTTGCCAATAACGCTGATTCATGAGTATAACTATCAAAGTGAGTTAAAATTATCATTTGTGAGTGTAAAATACTAACTGATAATGTTCTCCCTGTGTATCCGTAACAATCACTTTATCTTCCCAAATAAAACAAGATCCTATTTCTAATTCCGATGAAAAATTACCAAACAGTTTCCAAGCAGACAGCGTATTATCTGATCGATACAGGGAATAAAAACCAGCACATTCCAAAAGCACATAGGAAATATCGTTTTCTATATTTCGTATTGGCGCAAATCCATAACGGCATTTTTCAATTGTTGTATCAATAATTACTGGCTGCCAAGTTTTTCCGCCGTCAATGGTTTCAAACAGATACCCATTGCTTCGCATTTGCGCACCAATATAGAAATGCATCTCCGACAGCGCCAATAAGCTGTTAGGATATCCGTCAATCAGGCTGCTTATATCAATTTTATTGGAGGTTTGCCATCTGTCCTTTGTGCTATACAGTTGTTTTATCATCTGTCCGCACCCTGGTGAACTGCAATACAAAAGAACACCATTGTTTTCGTCGGTCATACTTAAAAATAAACTTCCACTGCCAAAGGATTCTTCAAAAGAAGCCAATTTTTTTCCTGTTATGGTATCAAATAGGAAAATGTTTCCGTCCTTAGAATGAGCAGAAATAAAATAATTATTTTCCATCATTGCTTGTTCGGTATCATAGTCGGTAGATTCTAAGGAAATTTCTTTCACTTCCTTTGTAACTGTGAAGTGCTGTTTGGCATAGTTGCCAAGTTTAGGCTCTAAGGAAGCCTCTTCCACTTTCGTTGCAGCAGTTTGGCTGCTTTCAATTGGGGAAACATTGTTGTGTATTTTATTTTGATTGTTATTGCCGATATTGTTTTTTATTCCGCAGCCCAAAAGTAGACACATTATTAAGATAAAAGAAAAATATTTTAAATATTTCATTTAAAAACCTCCAGTATAAAAACTTGCAAAAGGATAAACACAAATAAGGTACGGAAATTAGCTGGTTATGCAACCATGCCGTTCAGCAGTTTGGAATAAGGAATGTTGTTACATTATAGCTTAGACCAAACTATAGTTCATAGAATGACTTCTTATTACTGTGCATAGTAGAGATTCCTTTCCAATTAGGAATATAAAAAATACCCGATATCCCTTTGTAAGTAGATTGTAGCAAAAAAGTGGCAGCATGGCAATGAAGAAAATGTAATAATTTTTAGTCATCACCAAAATGCCTGTTTTTGGGCATTTTGTGTGCGTCAATTGTTATGTTTCTTCTGCTTCTCATCCATTCCAACAATAGTTCTGTAACACTTTTTGTATTTTATTGTAAAATATCTTGAGTTTTTGCGAACCATAAATTAAACTGTATATAACGACAACAAAAAGAGAGGTGAGAAAATGATGTCACAAATGGGAAGACGCAAGTCTGATAATCCAAAAAATGAACAGGTAACAGTACGGCTGGATAAAGAGCATTCCGATATTTTGAAAGCGTATTGTGAGAAAGAAAATGTGGAGAAAGCAGTGGCGATCAGAAGAGGGATAAAAAAGCTGGCGGAGGAATCCCAAAAGGACAGCAACTGATGACAGACTTTGTAGCGGAGGCAGTGAAAAAAATCCAATAAACGCCAATAAATCATTTGCTTTTATAACGACAATATGATAAAATAATCACAATGATTGTGATAAAAATAACAATCAAGCGGAAATGAAACCAGATACGGGTTTCAAAACAAGGAAATCAAAACAAATGGAGGAAAATGGTAATGGCAAAGAAAATCGTATTAGCAGGTGCATGTCGTACAGCAATTGGTACAATGGGGGGCTCACTCAGTACCACTCCCGTAGCAGAACTTGGTACTATCGTTATTAAGGAAGCTTTAAAGAGAGCAGGCGTAGCTCCCGAAAAAGTTGACCATGTTTATATGGGCTGCGTTATTCAAGCAGGTCAAGGTCAGAATGTAGCACGTCAGTCCGCAATTAAGGCAGGTCTGCCGATCGAAACACCGGCAGTTACAGTGAATGTTGTCTGCGGTTCTGGTTTGAACTGTGTGAATATGGCTGCCCAGATGATTTTAGCAGGCGATGCTGACGTTGTTGTTGCCGGCGGTATGGAGAATATGTCAATGGCTCCGTTTGCCCTGCCAAATGCACGTTTCGGATATAGAATGAATAACGGTACATTGGTAGATACGATGGTAAATGATGCATTATGGGATGCATTTAACAATTATCATATGATACAGACAGCAGATAATATCTGCGATGAGTGGAAAATTACCCGTGAAGAACTGGATGAGTTTGCATTAAAGAGCCAGCAGAAGGCAGAAGCAGCTCAGAAATCAGGTGCGTTTGATAAAGAAATCGTACCAGTTATGGTAAAGAAAAAGAAAGAAACAGTTGAGTTTAAAGTTGATGAGGGACCAAGAGCAGGATCGACAATCGAGGCATTGGCAAAACTTCGTCCAATTAACAAAGATAAATATGTTACGGCTGGAAATGCATCAGGAATCAATGATGGTGCAGCAGCAATCGTAGTAATGAGCGAGGAGAAAGCTAAAGAGTTAGGCGTTACACCGATGGCTGAGTGGGTTGCAGGCGCATTGGCTGGCGTTCGTCCAGAAGTAATGGGTATTGGCCCTGTTGCGGCTACTAAGAAGGTATTGGCTAAGACTGGCATGAAGATTGAGGACTTTGATATTATTGAGGCAAATGAGGCATTTGCGGCACAGTCTATCGCTGTTGGAAGGGATTTAGGCATTGATGTTGATAAGCAGTTGAATCCGAATGGCGGCGCGATTGCATTAGGACATCCAGTTGGTGCTTCAGGATGCCGTATCCTTGTTACACTCCTTCATGAGATGGAAGCAAGGGGTGCAAAAACAGGACTTGCTACACTTTGCATCGGCGGCGGTATGGGCTGCTCTACAGTTGTTAAGAAATACGAAGCATAATTTATCAATGATAGTAAATGACAAAATTGTTTGCTGTTTATTACCGTTGATGCACACGACCGCATAAGGAATTAAGCCGCTTTGCGGCATGCGGTCGGCGCAAGTAAACGCAAATATTATTTGTGTTTACCATAATAAAATAAATATAGGAAAGGAGTTACATAAGTATAATGGAGTATGTTTTATACGAAGTAAACGGTGCTGTTGGCAAAATCACCATTAACCGTGAGAAAGCGCTGAACGCATTAAATTCTCAGGTACTTGACGAGTTAAACGCTACGCTTGACGGCGTAAATTTAGAGGAAGTACGCTGCTTGATTCTTACAGGTGCAGGTGCGAAATCATTTGTTGCGGGTGCTGATATCGGTGAGATGAGCACATTGACAAAGGCAGAGGGCGAAGCATTTGGCAAGAAGGGAAATGATGTATTTAGAAAATTGGAAACCTTTCCAATCCCTGTAATTGCGGCAGTGAACGGCTTTGCACTTGGCGGCGGATGCGAGATCGCTATGAGTTGCGATATCCGTATCTGTTCTGATAATGCAATGTTTGGTCAGCCAGAAGTTGGACTCGGCATTACACCGGGCTTTGGCGGTACACAGCGTCTTGCACGTCTGGTAGGCGCAGGCATGGCAAAGCAGATGATATATTTGGCAAGAAATATAAAAGCAGACGAGGCATATCGTATTGGTCTTGTCAATGCAGTTTATCCAGTTGAGGAATTAATGGCACAGGCGGAGAAAATGGCAGCAGGCATTGCAAAGAATGCGCCGATAGCAGTACGCAACTGTAAGAAAGCCATTAACGAGGGCTTGGATGTTGATATGGATCAGGCTATAGTTATCGAGGAGAAATTATTTGGCGACTGTTTCGAAACAGAAGACCAAAAATATGGTATGGCATTCTTCTTAGATAAGAATAAAGAAAAGGTAAAAGAGCCATTTAAAAACTGCTAAGTATTTAATATATATGCTGGGGAATGATTGGATAACATTTCCTTATCAAACCGTTGGGGAATGATGGTATGGCATTTCCTTATTAATTAAATGTCAAATGAAACGGAAAAACTTAGACAATATAAAATAAATTAAGGAGGACTTACGATGAAAGTAGGTATTATCGGTGCAGGAACAATGGGTTCCGGTATTGCACAGGCATTTGCAATGACAGATGGGTATGAAGTTTGCTTATGCGATATTAAGCAGGAGTTCGCAGATGGTGGAAAAGCTAAGATTTTGAAGAATCTGAACTTCCTTGTAAGCAAAGAAAAGATTACACAGGACAAGGCAGACGCAATTGCAGCGAAGATTGCAACAGGCTTAAAGGATATCTGTACAGACTGTGACCTTGTAATTGAGGTAGCTCCTGAAAATATGGAGATTAAGAAGACTACCTTTAAGGAATTGCAGGCAATTGTAAAACCAGAGTGTATGTTTGCAACCAACACATCTTCCCTTTCTATTACAGAAATCGGTGCTGGATTAGACAGACCGATGATCGGTATGCACTTCTTTAATCCGGCTGATAGAATGAAGCTGGTAGAGGTGATTGCAGGCGAGAATACACCGGCTGAATTAGTAGATAAGATTAAGACAATCTCTAAGGAAATCGGAAAGACTCCTGTAGAAGTTAAGGAAGCACCGGGCTTCGTAGTAAACAGAATTTTAATTCCGATGATTAATGAAGCAATTGGTATTTATGCAGATGGCATTGCAAGCGTAGCAGATATTGATGAGGCTATGAAACTTGGTGCATCTCATCCAATGGGGCCTTTGGCACTTGGTGATTTGGTTGGACTGGATATTGTACTTGCAATTATGGAAGTATTACAGAACGAAACAGGCGATCCGAAATATCGTCCGCATCCGCTCCTTAGAAAAATGGTACGTGCTGGCAAGCTAGGAAGAAAGACCCAAAAGGGCTTCTACGATTACTCTAAGTAAGAAATAGTGACAGAAGGCAGCAAGGCGTTGCGGTTACGGCACAGCGGCTTGCTGTTCATGGTGTTACAACAGTTTATGCTGTAATACCTCGTAAATATAGTGAATAAAAACGGAGGAATAGTAACATGGATTTTACATTAAGTAAAGAGCATGAAATGGCGAGGGCTCTTTTTAAAGAGTTCGCTGAAAAAGAGGTAAAGCCTCTTGCAGTTGAGGTTGATGAAACAGAAGTTTTCCCAAGAGCAACCGTTGAGAAAATGGCAAAAGCTGGCTTTATGGGAATTCCTGTTCCCAAGGAGTACGGCGGACAGGGCTGTGATATTTTAACATATGCTATGTGTGTTGAAGAGTTAGCAAAAGTCTGCGGCACAACAGCAGTTATTGTTTCTGCACATACTTCTCTTTGCTGTGACCCTATTTTAACATATGGTACAGAGGAGCAGAAGCAGAAATATCTGCCGGATCTTGCAAGCGGCAAAAAGATTGGTGCATTCGGTTTAACAGAGCCGGGCGCAGGTACAGATGCACAGGGACAACAGACCAAGGCAGTACTAGAGGGCGATGAGTGGGTATTAAACGGCTCTAAGATTTTTATAACCAATGGTAAAGAAGCAGATGTATATGTAATTTTTGCGATTACAGGTATGATTGAGAAGCGCGGCAGAATGACAAAAGAAATTTCTGCATTTATCGTAGAGAAAGGAACACCTGGTTTTTCATTTGGAACGAAGGAGAAGAAAATGGGTATCCGTGGTTCTTCTACATATGAGTTAATCTTTACAGATTGCCGTATTCCAAAGGAAAATATGTTAGGACAGCAGGGCAAGGGCTTTGGTATTGCAATGCATACGCTTGACGGCGGTCGTATTGGTATCGCAGCACAGGCACTTGGTATTGGTGAGGGTGCAATTGACAGAACAGTTGCCTATGTTAAGGAAAGAAAGCAGTTTGGACGTGCAATTGGTGCATTCCAAAATACACAGTTCCAGCTTGCAGATATGGCAACAAAGGCACAGGCTGCGCAGCTTTTGGTATATAAGGCAGCAGCAACAAAGGATCAGTATACTAGAGATCATAAAACCTCTTACAGCGTAGAGGCTGCACAAGCAAAGCTTTATGCAGCAGAGATGGCTATGGAAGTAACAACAAAGGCAGTTCAGCTTCACGGCGGATACGGCTACACAAGAGAGTACGAAGTAGAGCGTATGATGAGGGATGCTAAGATTACCGAGATTTATGAGGGTACAAGTGAAGTGCAGAGAATGGTTATTTCCGGATCCATGTTAAAATAATACGACAATATAATTAATAGAAATAAGGAGAAGAAGCAATGAAAATTGTAGTATGTGTAAAACAGGTGCCTGATACAAAGGGTGGCGTAAAGTTTAATCCTGATGGTACGCTTGATAGAGCTGCTATGCTGACAATTATGAATCCTGATGATAAGGCAGGACTTGAGGCAGCATTAAGATTAAAAGATCAGTATGGTGCAGAGGTAACAGTTGTAACTATGGGACTTCCTAAAGCAGAAGAAGTGCTTCGTGAAGCACTTGCTATGGGTGCAGACAAGGGAATTCTTGTAACTGACAGAGTTCTTGGCGGAGCAGATACATGGGCTACCTCTCAGACGCTTGCAGGTGCTATCCGCAATTTAGACTACGATCTGATTATTACAGGACGTCAGGCGATTGATGGAGATACCGCACAGGTTGGCCCTCAGATTTCTGAGCATCTTGGTATTCCTGTTATCTCTTATGCGCAAAAGATTGAGATTGAGGGGGATTCTGTAAAGGTAGAACGTCAGTATGATGACAGATATCATGTATTAAAAGCAAAAATGCCTTGCTTAATTACGGCGCTTGCTGAGTTAAATGAGCCGCGTTATATGACTCCAGGCGGAATTTTTGATGCTTATAAGGCAGAAATTACCACATGGGGCAGAGCAGATTTAAAAGATGTTGACGATTCTAACCTTGGCTTAAAGGGTTCACCGACACAGATTGCTAGGGCGTCTGATAAGGTTCGCAAGGGACAGGGTGAGAAGGTAACATTAGATCCTTCCGAGTCTGTTACCTACATTATGGACAAATTAAAAGAAAAACATGTAATCTAATTATGGAGGTTGAATCATGAATTTAGAAGAATATAAGGGCGTGTTTGTCTTTGCCCAGCAAGTAGATAACAAAGTTAGTGGTATCGCACTTGAGTTAATTGGCGAGGGCAAAAGACTTGCAGAGAAATTGGAAACAGAAGTAACAGCAATTTTAGTCGGCAGCGGCGTAAAGGGATTGGCAGATGAACTTGCAGCTTATGGCGCAGATAAAGTAATTGTAGTAGATGACCCAGAATTAAAAGAGTACAGAACAGAGCCATATGCACATGCGCTTGCATCTGTAATTGAGAAATATAAACCAGAAATCTTATTGGTAGGCGCAACAGCAATTGGACGTGACCTTGGCCCGAGAGTATCTGCAAGAGTACATACAGGACTTACTGCTGACTGTACTTCCCTTGAAATCGGTGATTTCCCGATTAATCCGATACCTGGAAAAGAGCAGAAGCACAACCAGCTTTTAATGACACGTCCGGCTTTCGGCGGCAATACCATTGCGACAATTGCTTGTCCAGATTTCCGGCCGCAGATGGCAACAGTTCGTCCTGGTGTTATGCAGAAGCTTCCTAAGAACGACGGCGCAAAAGCTGTAATCGAGGAGTTTAATCCTGGATTTACACCAGATAACAAATATGTAGAAATCGTTGATATTGTTAAGAATGTATCTGATATCGTGGATATTATGGATGCAAAGATTCTTGTTTCAGGTGGTCGTGGCGTTGGCAGTGCTGAGAATTTCAAGCTTTTGGATGACCTTGCAGAAGCAATCGGCGGTACTGTTAGCTGCTCCCGTGCAGTTGTAGATGCTGGCTGGAAAGTAAAAGATCTTCAGGTAGGACAAACTGGAAAAACTGTTCGTCCGAATGTATATTTTGCAATTGGTATCTCAGGCGCTATCCAACATTTAGCAGGTATGGAGGAGTCTGACCTGATTATTGCGATTAACAAAGATGAAACAGCACCGATCTTTGATGTAGCAGATTATGGTATTGTAGGTGATTTGAATAAGATTCTTCCTATGCTTACAGAGCAGATCAAAGCTGCAATGGCTGCAAAGAATTAATTTTATAAAGAATTAATTGATAATAATATAGGGCTGAACCAGTATGGATAGATGAAATACTGGTTCAGCTTTTTGTGTATATGCGAATTCTGTTTAAAAATATGAGAAAATAATGAAATCTGCATTAAGGGGTTTTTTTATGTCGGAAAATAGGTTATAATGTTCAAGTAGGTAAAAGTACAAGATATTTTATGCTACCAAGTAAAGAATAAGACAAGGAGAAATTACGAATGGCATTAACAGAATTAAACAGCTATACAGTTCATGATATTTTTGATTTACCGGAAGGACAGAGAGCAGAATTAATTGACGGCAGGGTATATTATATGTCCCCACCGACTAGAACGCATCAAAGGATTGTAGGAGAACTCTTTGCAATGATACGTGAACATATTAAGCGTAATAATGGTAAGTGTGAGGTGGATATTGCACCGTTTGCGGTTTTTTTGGATGGGGATGACAAGAATTACGTAGAGCCGGATATCTGCGTGGTTTGCGATCAGAATAAGTTAGATGATAAAGGATGCAATGGTGCGCCAGATTGGATTATCGAAGTGGTATCTCCGGCAAGCAGACGGATAGATTATACAACGAAACTTTTTAAGTACCGTTCGTCAGGCGTACGTGAATATTGGATTGTAGACGCAGAGAAAAGCAGGGTAATGGTTTATAATTTTTCAATGGATGCCATGAACGAGTATAGTTTTACAGAGGATATTCCTGTCGGGATTTATACGGATTTTTCGGTGCGGATGTCCAGTTTGGAACTGTAAGAGCAGCTCTTTTTTATGCGCAGACCCGTGTAGAGGAAAAAGCCGTTAAGGTAGCGCGCGGGTATGCGCGGCAAATTAGGGAAGAAGCAATTTTTAATTTGATTTGTGTGAATTTTTGGTGTGCCAATAGATTGTTACAATTCACACCAACGCCAGATTTTGCAACAATTTACGAACATT
>CBCOYO010000102.1:0-12930 GCA_965114465.1 uncultured Lachnospiraceae bacterium | reverse complement strand
TTGATTACCAGAAAGAAACAAAAGAGCATACTTGTATCATTGAGCGGATTCAAAAAAATAATTTGTAATAGTTTGCAAAGATACTGATGAATATTAAAAATTGAGGCTGTCACAATAAGTTTTGATGATACAAGATATTGTATATAATACAGCATGGTATTATGTTATATTTTATACATTTTCCCTAATGCGACAGCTTCAATGGTAAAATTTATTATTTGTGAGTATATACTGACGACCGTTAAGATTTTCCAATTTCTGCACAGCCCATATTGCATAAGCGGGCAATATGGGCTGCGCAGAAGGGAAAATCTAATCGCTCGTGAGTATCAATTGGGATTGGAGTAAAAAAATGCGGATAGCTTACTGTGAGGACGAAAGTGCGCAGGCACGTTATATCTGTGCAATGATTGCGCAATGGGCGGACAGCCGCGGGACAACAGCGGAAGTTGTTTTATTTGAGAGCGCAGAAGAATTTTTGTTTAAAAATGAAGAATATCCTTATCATGCAGTTCTGTTAGATATTGCAATGAAGCAGATGAATGGCGTAGATTTGGCACACAAAATCCGCCAGAAGGACAAGCTGCTTCCTATTGCGTTTCTAACAGCAGACAAGGATTTTGCTTTAGAAGGATATGAAGTGCAGGCAGTCCGTTATTTGATTAAGCCGATTGTGCGGGAAAAGCTGTATGAACTTTTGGACACGCTGTATGCAGATCTGGAAAATGCCTCCGAAGAACCGCTGTGCATTATGGTGGAAGAGAAGGGGAGTCTAAGAAAAATTAACGAAGATACGATTTGTTATATCGAGGTTTTGGGGCATTATACGCAGCTTTATCTTGCGGATATGACAGTTATCCGTGTAAAAGAAAGTTTTGGCGCAATTTTGGCACGGCTTCATAAAAAAGAACATTTTGTAAAATGCCATAGAAGTTACGCAGTAAATCTTACCTATATTGACAAAATCAGTCGTACAGAATGTTTTCTTTCCATTAAAACAGTACTGCCAGTCAGCCGCAGTTCTTATCAAGAATTAAATCAGCGTTTTATACAGCATTATATCAAACCTTGACAGTAAGGAAGTGTTAATAAATTACGCATAACAATTACTTGTCAACATGTTCATCTACGGCATCAGAAAATCTTAACGGTCGTTAGTATAACAGTTCTAAGTTAAAGAGAATAACATTTTGGGTAAATAAAGGAAGTGATGTAACTTGAGAAAGATAGCAATTATTGAAGATGATGCAGATATCTGCGGCATAATAACAAAATTTTTAATAGATTATCATTACGAAGTATATTCCGCTTCCAATGGAAAAGAAGGAGTCGATCTGTGTCAAAAAGTTTTGCCAGACCTTATTATTTTGGATTTGATGCTGCCGCTTTTAAGTGGCGACAATGTATTGAGGCAATTAAGGATATTTGCGGATACGCCTGTAATTGTTGTATCGGCAAAAACAATGGTGCAGTCCAAAATAGAGCTGTTGCGTATGGGGGCAGACGATTATATTACAAAGCCTTTTAACCTATATGAACTGCTTGCGAGAATAGAAGCAAATCTGAAAAGAACCAAAGCCAATGCACAAAAAACAGAAATTCATTTAACATATAGGGATATTAAAATAGAAAATTGCACTGTATCCATAAAAGGAGAAATTGTGCAGTTTACTTCTACAGAATTAGCAATTTTGGCGCTTCTGCTGCAGTATCCTCAAAAGATTTTTTCAAAGCAAAATCTATATGAATCCATTTGGCAGGAAGCGTATGCTTATGATAATGACACCATTAACACGCATATCAGTAATATCCGCAAGAAAATAAAGAAATATACAAGTGAAGAATATATTGAAACGGTTTGGGGGATTGGGTATAAATTAAAATAATTTTCTCATCTTTAGATATTTTTTAGATTTATTTTGTAAGCTGGTATGGAAAGGAGATGATACAATGACAGAAATAATATGTCAAACAACAGACTTATGCAAAAGCTACAAAAATTTCCATGCATTACAAAATGTAAATCTTTCTATTAACCGTGGCGAAATATATGGATTGATTGGCGAAAACGGCGCAGGAAAATCTACGTTAATCCGTATATTAACAGGACTAGCATTTCCAAGCGGCGGTGTTATAACCCTGTTTGGAAAAACACAAAACTTGCAGCAGGAACGTTCAAAGATTGGCTGTACCATTGAAATGCCTGCTTTGTATCAGGATATGACTGCCCAGCAGAACTTAGAGATACAACGGGTGCAGAGAGGGATTCCAGACAGAAAGTGCATTTATAAAGCATTAGAAAACGTTGGATTAGAACATACCCAAAAGAAGAAAGTAAATCATTTTTCCTTGGGAATGAAACAACGGCTGGCATTGGCAGTGGCGCTTTTGGGCGATCCAGAATTTCTTATATTGGATGAACCGGTGAACGGTTTAGATCCGACAGGGATTATCGAACTTCGTGAACTGTTGAAAAAGTTAGTAAGAGAAAATCAAGTAACGATCTTAATTTCAAGCCATATTTTAAGCGAGTTAAATCAACTTGCAACCTGTTATGGTTTCTTACATCATGGAAAATTATTGAAACAGATTTCGGCAAAAGCGCTTGGCGAAGAATGCAGGCGGCATATCAAACTGAAAACAGATCATACAAAAAGAACTGTTACTATTTTGGAAGAACAATTACAAATCAAGAATTTCTCTATATATCCAGATGATTTTATCAGAATATATGAGAAATTGGAAGAAGCGCATACGATTTCAAAAACGCTTTCTGCTTGTGGAATTGTAATCTTAGAATTATCTGTTCAGGGAGAAGAATTGGAAACATATTTTGAAAATTTAATAGGAGGCAGTAAGGATGTTTAATCAGTTAAAGTCAGAATTTTTAAAATTGAAATATTCTAAACTATTTATTGCAGTTCCTATTCTATTGATTGCGGGATTTATTTTATATGGAAGTTTCGGCCTGTCTGCGGAAGGAACACAGGTTTTGGTTTCAGAGGGAGATGAAGAAACAAATGCCGCCATCCATGGAGTTATCGGCTTTTTTGCGTTTACATTTGAAAATGCAAAAGAGCCTGCGTTTCGTGAGATTATGCAGTCCTGTATGTCCTGCAATGTGTTCCTGTGGATTATTACGCTTATTTTAACCGTACAGTTTTTTTGCTATGACTACGCTGCGGGTACAGTGAAACTGCCGATTGCATATGGTATCAGCAGAGTAAAGGTTTACTTGGCTAAAGTTATCGTGATTATTTTATATCATATGGTTTGCTATGTTTTATTCAATGCCGTTACGCTTGGTTTTACCTGTTACTGGGGCGGATATGTTCCTTGTTTTGCTGAACTGATACAATATTTTGGATATATCGGATTGAATTTTTTGGTTACGGTTTCATTTATTTTACTTTGTCTGACAGTATGTATTTGTTTGAAAAACACGGGCATTATTGCGACGGTTCTATGCGTGTTTACGTTGAGCGGCGCAGTTATATATACCGGAATCTGGCAGAACTTTCACAGTCATACGATACTAAAATATCTGGTCTGGCTGAATCCTTTATACTATTGGCTGAATATGGGAACTTTCCGGCTGGAATATGGGCTGGTTTATGAGATAATGATATATTTTGTGTTCGGTCTGCTGTTTTTACTGCCTTTGTCCGTTTTGCTTGTCAAAAAACAAGAGTTTAAGTGAAAGCTTTCGCATTTCTGTGTATAATGTCGTAATGAACGGGAAGTATTTAGCGTTTTGTCAAAGGAGAAAATGTCAATGATCTGTTTATTATTAATTTCTTTAAATATTATATTGGCATTTTCCCTTTTTTCATGGAAACATCAGGTTTTAGAAATAACACGGCAATTGGCTGAGAATAAGAAACTACGAATATCACTGTCCAATCCATATTTGGAAAAATTAGCAGGTGCAGTTAATGAGAAAAACGATTTGGAACAGCGGGAAAAAATACAGATTATACAGGAGAAAGAACAGTTAAAACAGTCGATTGCGAATATCAGCCACGATTTAAGGACGCCTTTAACTTCCATTCAAGGCTATTTAACACTCTTAAAAAACTGCAAAAACAAAGAAGAACAAGAAAACTATTTCTCTATCATTCAAGCAAAAGCGGATTATTTAACAGAACTGCTGCAAATATTTTATGATTTGTCATTGATCGACAGTGATGCGTATATTCTGGAAATTGAGAAATTGGATATCAACAGAATCGTAACAGATTGTTTAATTGAAAAATACAATGAGTTAAAAGGGTTTGCACCTGTAATAAAAACACAAAACGCACCAGTATGGATAACAGGAAATGCCACAGCCTGCAAAAGAATTATTGAAAATTTAATTCTAAACGCAATACGCCATTCCAATGCTATGATGAAAAATGAAAATAAAATTGAAATTGAAATTGGCGCAGACGCTGTTTTTACCATCAGAAATGAAACATCTGAACTAAAAAATATTGATGTCAATATGCTTTTGCAAAAATTCTACACAGTAGATACCTCCCGATCCAATGGGAATACGGGCTTAGGGTTATATATTGTAAAAGAACTATTAAATAGAATAGAGGGCGGCATAAAGGAGCTTCGCTACGAAAATAATCGTTTAACTGTTTCGGTTTATTTTAAATCAGCTTTTTGTGAATAAGTATTACTTCGGCTATTAAAAATCGCACGCACAGCCTTGCTAATTTCTGTATTGATCAGAATTTTTCTAAGAAATTGATGCGATTTATAACCGCCTAAGTAATATAATGCAGCAAAAGGCGGAGAATAAAAAGTGTATCAATCAATGGAATGTCATAAAACGGAAAGGAATAACAGCAATGATAATCGTTGCAGGATTAGCACTATTGTGTGTGGCAGTATCTGTATATCTGTTGTATCGGATTTATGATAGTATATACGACAGACGAATCGCTGCGTATCAGAATAAACTGCTGAAGAACGAAGTGGAGGAAGTACATAATATATACCTTACCATGCGGGGCTGGCGGCATGACTATCACAATCATATGCAGTCTATCAAGGCATATCTTGCAATGGATAATTTAGCGGAAGCAAGAGCATATCTGGACGCGCTGGAACAAGATTTAGATGATATCAACCTTTTGTTTAACACAGGAAATATCAATGCGGATGCGATATTAAATTCCAAGATATCACTTGCAATAAAAAAAGGAATACATGTAGATTACAAGGCAGTCGTTCCCCAGTCGCTTACAGTGTCGGATATTGACCTGTGTGTTGTTATTGGCAATTTAATTGATAATGCGGTGGAAGCGTGCGAGAAGGTAGAACCAGACGCGCAGTTTATCCGCTTGTATATCGGTGTTCTGCGCAAGCAGCTTTATTTGTCGGTAAGCAATGCAACCAATGAATTGGTGCGCAAATTAGACGAGGAATATATTTCAGCAAAACGCGGCAATCACGGGCACGGCTTAAAACGTATCAATCATATCGTAGAGAAATATAACGGCTATATCAACCGCAAAAACGAACCGGGCGTGTTTGTTACGGAAATAATGCTGCCGTTATAAAACTATTTATGATTATTTTTCAATTCAGGTACGGATTTATACCATCCGTGCCTATTTTTGTGCAAAAATCAGGAATTTATGCTATAGTGGCGTATAGAAATTGTAAATAAGCAGCATCAAAGGTTATTTTAAGGTGCGGCAGCAGTTTTTTTGTTTGCAGGAAAGGATGGATAAGGAATGAAACAGTATTCAATATGGAGCAATTATCGGTTTATTTACGAACCGTTATGGAAAAAGAAGAAAAAATTGGCTTTGTTTACATTTGCGGAGGTAATTTTTTATGTGCTTGTGCCGGTTACAGGAATGGCAGTAACTTCTATGATTGTGGGCAGTTTGGAGCAGGGTATGGAGTTTTCACAGCTTGTTTGTATGATTCTGCTGGCATTTGCAGGTTATGGTATTTTAAATATGATCAAAGGTTATCTGGAAGCGCGTGGTTGGCTTCAGTATATTGAAGCCCGCATGGAATTATTTGTAATGGCGCCTTTGTTGAAAAATTTATCTATTAGTATGGAACAGTACGAAGATGCCAAAATACATAAGCAAAAGGAAATGGCAAATCGCTCTGTTTGGTCAAATTTGGAGGGGGTTGAGGGATTTTTTCACGATAACAGCGATTTATTAAAAAATATATTTGGGTTATGTGTCTATTCGCTGCTTGTCGGCGTGATGAATTGGAAAATTTTATTGATGCTTGTGGGAATGTCAGCGCTGAGTGCGGCAGCAGGTTACGGGGTTACGCGTTATTATCAGAAAATTAAAGATCAGCTTGCACAGCAAGATATGACAATGCGGTATATTGACAATATTGTGAATGATGTACAGGGTGGAAAGGATATCCGTATTTTCGGGCTGGGAAGCTGGATTGTTGGGAAATATCATCAGGCGATTTGCAGCCAGCGGCGGATTTCGTTCCGCAAGGATATGCGGGAGTATGGCAGCAATATTTTGGAAACCGTGCTTAATGCAGTACGCGATTTTATCTGTTATTTGTATTTAATTACACAGCTTGCGCAGGGAATGCAGATTTCAGAATTTGTGTTTTACCTTGGGTTAATTGGCGGTTTTTCGGGGTGGCTTAGTATGATCAGCAAAAAGATCGTTGCTGTAAAGCATGACAGTGATATGATTTGCGATATGCGCGCGTACCTTGATTTGGAGGAGGGTGTAAAGGCAGGAGAGCAGTTTGACTGCAGTGCATGGAAAGCGGTTGAGATTGTGTTTGATCATGTAAGCTATCGGTATGGTGGAGCGGAGGAAGACACCTTAAAAGATGTTAGTTTTCGTCTTGCGGCAGGAGAAAAGCTTGCGCTTGTCGGGATGAACGGGGCAGGAAAAACCACCATTGTAAAATTAATGGCAGGGCTTTATCTTCCGACAGAGGGAACGGTATATGTTAACGGTATTAGCACGCGCGAGCTTGACCGGATAAGTTATTTTGCAAAACAAGCGGCGATTTTTCAAGAACCATTTCAGACGGCTTATAGCATTGGTGAAAATGTGGCGTTGTCAGAGCAATACAATACGGAACGTGTATGGGAAGCGCTTGCACAGGCGGGGATTGCAGAGAAAATACGGGGATTGGAAAAGCAGCTTGACACATATCTTGGAAAAGATATCGCAGCAGATGGAATTTCCTTGTCCGGCGGCGAATTGCAGAAGCTTTTGCTTGCGCGTGTGCTTTATCGTGAATCTGCGCTGGTTCTTTTGGATGAGCCGACAGCAGCATTGGATGCACTGGCAGAAACAGAGCTCTATGAAAAATATCATACGCTGCTGCAAAAGAAAACGGTACTTTTTATCTCGCATAGATTGGCGTCTACAAGGTTTTGCGACCGCATTATTTTACTTAATGATGGACGTATTTGTGAGATGGGCACTCATGCAAAATTAATGGAAGCACAGGGAAAATATTACGAAATGTTTCAGGTGCAGAGCAAATATTATCAATAAATGGAAATCAAATATGGAAATCAAATATAGAAATCAAGAGTGAAAGAATTTGACAAAACTTTCACAATTTGTTTGTGCCTTGGAAAGGAATGATAAAAAATATGGAAATCAAATATAAATATGGAAATCAAATATAGAAATTAAATATAGAACGCAAAATGTTTGTGCGTATCAATAGAAGGGAGTTTTGCTGTGTGAAGAAAAATATAACAATTGGGGAGATGTGGCACTATATGGTATTTCAGACAAAGGGTTATCGCAGACTGCAAGTCAGTGTCGTAATTGGAGCGTTAACGGCGGCGGCAGTACCATATATAAACAGCATTTTTTATGCGCAGATTTTAGATCAATTAATCCTTGCACAATATGACAAGGCTGTCGGTTTTGTTATAGGAATGATTTTGTCGATTTTATGCCTGCAATTGATAGCAAAAGGCTGTGAAAGAATAGTGCAGCATTATTGTATGCCGTGTGAATCGGAGATTAAGAAACGGACAGCGCAGAAGGCGTTTACAATGGAGTATGAAATGGCAGATCAAAAAGAAACATTAGCGGCGTTTCGCAGAGTGCGCGCAGGAGAAATCGGAATGGGCGGCGTCGAACGGCAGCTTTTGGAAATCTATCAATATTTTCAGCAGCTTGCAGGCATTATCTTTGCCGTTGGGTTTGTGTTGGTTCTTTTTATGAAAAAAGATGCATTAAAGGAGAATCTGTTGTTTTCAGGAATGCTTTCGGTACTAATGCTGTTGATGATCGGTGCTGTACTGCTGCTGAGCAACTATTTTTCTAAAAAGAGCGGTGCTTTTGCAGTGGAAACAGAGCGGAAAAATGAACGCTTAAATACCTATTCGGCGTATTTGCTGACTTTAATTGACAAAGAGTCTTATGTAAAGGATATTCGGCTGTTTGGACTGCAAGGTTATCTGCGCAAAAAGCTTGAGGGTTTTATGCTGAAAGCAGGTAGAATGTATACCGATCAGGGACATTACAACGGTTTGTGTCAAGCGCCGCCTGCCTTTGCTGCACAGATGCTGGCAGCGGTAACCTATATTTATATTGCAGCGAAAGCGATTGCAGGAAGTATTACAATCGGAGAAGTGACAATGTATGCAAGTGCGGTGATTACAATGATTGCAGGGATACAAGCGCTGTTGGAGCGTTATCAGTCAATTAACTATATGAATGAATATTTGACAACATATGAGGAATTTATTACACGTCCAAATATGCATTATGATGGTACGCTTCCCATTGAAAAACGGGATGACAACCAATATCTGCTGGAATTTTCTCATGTAAGTTTTCGCTATCCTGGCACAGAACAGGATATTTTAAAAGATATATCCATTACATTTTCAATCGGAGAACGGATGGCACTGGTTGGGCATAACGGTGCTGGAAAAACGACGCTGATTAAACTGCTATGTCGTTTGTACGAGCCGACCGAGGGCGAAATTCGGCTAAATGGGATAAATATTGCAAAGTATGACTACGATGAATATGTAAAGATATTTTCTGTTGTATTTCAGGATTTCCGGCTGTATGATTTCCCTTTGGGTGAAAATGTGGCTTCCGGTGTGCAGGTGGACAATAACCGGCTGCGCAAGGTATTGGAATTAACAGGAATGTGGGAACGTGTACAGGAACTTCCGCAGCAGCAGGACACACTTCTTGGGCATGAAAACGGGCAGGGTGTGTCACTATCCGGCGGCGAAATGCAGAAACTAGCGATTGCAAGAGCCTTGTATAAAGATGCGCCGTTTATTATTCTTGATGAACCGACAGCAGCACTAGATCCACTGGCAGAGGCAGAAATTTATGAGAATTTTAACCGTTTGATTCAAAATAAAACAGCCGTTTATATTTCGCATCGTATGAGTAGCTGCAAGTTCTGTGACCGCATTATTGTGCTTGAAAACGGGCAGATTGCAGAGGAGGGAACACATCAAACACTTTTAGCAAAAGGCGGAAAATACTGTGCACTGTATCAGGCACAGGCGGAGTATTATGTGAATGCATAGTTACGGAATGGTGTGTTGATACCTTCCTTTTAGTATGAAGTACTATAGGAAAGCTGCCCCGGTTCTTATCAAACTGGGGCAGCTTTCCTCTTATTTGTTACCCTTTTTTCTCCTGATTTGTAGACATTAAACTGGTTTTGCACTTTTGGCTGCAAATAGGGTGTAAAACGTCAATCAGTTAAGGCTATTTTTGAGAAAGTTTTTTTGCTTTTATTTTATAGTTATACATCTTGATTCCGCCGTACTCTCCGCAACCTTTTATAATCACTGTCGCAGTTCCTTTCTGGATATTGTTCACATAACCAATGATTTCAAAATCATTTTTTCCTAGCTCAGTCTTTCCCGCTTTAACTGTCAACCAGTCTTGTTCTAGTTTTATTTCTTCTCCCGTATACTCAAAGGATTTCGGCTGCGTTTTTTTCAGAGTGACGGACGTAACCAGTTGTTTCTTTGGCAGTTCCCTGTAGTCCTTGTCAACAGAATCTTTGTACAGGCCATTCTTTCCAGCGGTTATGGTTACTTTGTGTTCTTTTTTGTCAATTTCCGTACGATAATCGCTCTTTGCAGCAAGCTTCTTACCGTTGGCATCATACACTGTAACTGCCGGATTTTTGCCAGCTTGTGCATCGGATACATAAATCTTTATGTTTTCTGCGCGAAGTGACTGTTGTTCAATATTGAACGTTTTTGTCACACTTCCGCTGTAATTGCCTTTCCCTTTTATAACAATCTTGGCTGTATTTCCGACTTTTGTGTTATTTTTGTATGAAACGGTATAATCTGTATTCATTACAAGGCTGCGGCCATTTACAGTAACCGTGACATTTGGTTTCGCGCCACCTTTTGCATATGTTGCAGTTTTGGGTACACTTATGTCGTTTTCATGGATAGGAGCTGCCTGAACTTTAAAGTTCTTTTTCAGTGTACCAGTATAGTTTCCTATTCCTATAAAGGTCGCCGTTGCCGTGCCCTTTTTGCCAACATTAACAAAGTTGACAATATAGTCTGTTCCGCTAATCAGATTGTTACCGTTCACAGTCAGTGATACTTTTGGCTCGCCATTGCCATATGTAAAGCTGCCGATTTCAGCTCTTCCTTTATTGATTGCTGTTGCGCCGCCGCTTTCAGAAATAGAATAGCTGCATCTGAAATCACCCGCACAGCTCCCTGTTCCTTGAATCTGTATCTGGTAATTTCCCTCTGTCGTGGGTTGTTTATTTAATGGATTGCCGCTGGAATCTTGATAAGTCAGCGTATAGTCCCTTCCTGCTTTGAGTATATTGTTGCTGTCGTTTGTCACTATCGGGGTATATTTTATTTTCTTGGGGTAGTTTGCCGCAATTTTTAAATGATCTTTCGTCAGTTCAAGTTTATTAATTGTAAAAGTTTCTTTTTTGGTACCAGAATAAGTGCCTTTGCCTTTTACAATGACTGCCGGCGCCTTTTGGGCATCTGACGTGGCGGCTTTTATATTGTTCTGGTACGAAATGGTATAATCAATACCTGCCGTGAGTTTCTTATTATTGTAAAATACATTCACGGAAGGAGTAACGGCTATTCCTGTATAGGTACACGCTGCAATAGGCTCGATCCAGAGTCCTCCTTCAGGATTGCCTGGATTTTGATCGGTCGTCTGCACCTTGATGTGTGCCTGTAGGTCTTCCCGCACGCTGAACTTCTCCATGTCCTTCGGCGTAAAGATAATCGGATAATCTTTGCTGCCTGTTTCTGTCAGTGTCGTTTGTTTGTTGTCTTCCAGCCAGCTCCATGTTCCATAGTCATTGGAAGGCAGTGTTAATTCTTCCAGTTTTTGCCCTTGTTTTGCCGTCAGGCTTGGTTCTTCGACAACCAGCGTATCAAATGTTGCAGTATTTTCATTATGTGTTACGGTTACAGTTGAGATTCCCTGTTTGTCTGAATCAAATCCGCTTGTCATTTCTTTGGTTAAAGGAATCGGTGTTTCCCCTGTTTCCCCATAAGTAATTTCTCCGCCGCTGACGTCAAGCTCTTCTTTAAGTTTATAGGTCGTCTTTGATGGTCTTTTTAAATGTATCTCGACCGATGGATTCGGATCTGTTTCACTTCGGACTTGGATGTGCGCCTGCAGGTCTTCCCGCATACTGAACTTCTCCGTGTCCTTCGGCGTAAAGATAACCGGATAATCGTAGCTGCCTGTTTGTGTCAATGCTGTTTGTTTGCTGTCTTCCGGCCAGCTCCATGTTCCATAGTCATTGGAAGGCAGTGTTAATTCTTCCAGTTTTTGCCCTTGTTTTGCTGTTAGGCTTGGTTCTTCGACAACCAGCAGGTCAAACTCATAAATATTCTCGTATAAAGTTACGGCTATCGTTGTGATGCCCTCTTTTTCGGAATCAAACCCCTTCACATCTTTATCGCTTAGGGAAACGGTATCATCTACTATCTTGACACTCGATCCATCCTTGTCAAACGCTTCGCCCACTTTATAAACAGTTTTTGTATCGGGTGTCAGTCGAGGTTCTGGATCGATGTTGTAAAAGAGTGTAACCTTTGATAGTGTCGCTGCCGTGTCGCCTATTTTTTGTATGTTCTTCCATTCCGCTTCACTGCCGCCGTAATACACCGTTGTTAGGCCACTGTTAGCAAATGCGGCTATCCCTATTTGCTTCACGCTCTTCGGAATAAAAACAGTCGTCATATTAGAGCAGCTTGCAAAAGCTCCCTCCCCAATACTGGTTACCCCTTCCGGGATGACCAGTCCGGGAAGCTCCATACAATTGTAAAACATATTTTTGCCTATTTGGTTCATTGTTTTCGGCAGAGTCACATCCATCAACCGCCAACAGCTGTTAAAAATATCATCTCCTACAGTCACACTTTCTGTGTCGGGATCAAATCCCACGCTTAGCAGCTGTTGGCACTGAAAAAATGCTCCGGAGCCAATTTCGTTTATGCAGGCGGGCAGTGTTACGCCCCTGATATTATCGCAACTCTGGAAAGCGCGTTCTCCAATCGTGACCACTCCCTCAAGATATACATAGCTAATCTTCCTGCATTCACAGAAAGCATCATTGCCGATTTTTTTCACGCTTTTCGGTATGGATACACTGTAAGCGTCACATTTGCGAAAAGCGTTGCTGCCTATACTTGTCACGCCATCTTCGATAATGATTTTCTGAACGCTGCCTATATTATCATTCCATGGACGGTTTGAGATGGAAGGATTTCCAAAATTAAAATCTGGCATATCTCCGTTTCCGGATATTGTGAGAGTGCCCGACTTGGTAAGTTTCCATCGAAGTCCGGACGGATTCCCTTCATCGTTTTGAATCGAGCCTTCACCAATGACATCATTCGCGTCTGGATTATTGGGAGGGATATATCCTTTTGGACGATCCGACTCTGGGGGAGAAGCTGTCCCAGGT
>CBCOYO010000101.1:0-12978 GCA_965114465.1 uncultured Lachnospiraceae bacterium | reverse complement strand
GCACAAAATCAGGCGCATAGCGGGCTATGTAACTGATTTTGCGCTGGTGCTATCGGAGAAAAAGACAAGGAATATTGCAAGTTATTTTGGGATAGTTCCTTAGTCTGGAATCTGATAAAATAGAGTAGGCAAGATTGGACGAATAGAATATGATATAATAAAGCCTTATTGGAGGCATATGAATCATGGGATTTATTAAAAATATAAGAAATGAAATTCGGGTGATACGGGAACGCGATCCGGCAATCCACTCAAGCTTGGAAGTGTTTCTGTATCCGAGTTTTAAAGTAATGCTGCACTATAGAATTGCGCATAGATTGTATCAAAACGGGCACTTTTTCCTTGCCAGATGGATTTCACAGCGCGCAGTGCGTAAGACGGGGATAGAAATTCATCCCGGCGCGGTGATTGGCGATAACTTTTTTATTGATCACGGAAATGGTGTGATTATTGGAGAAACAGCAGTTGTAGGAAACAATGTAACGCTGTACCAAGGGGTAACGCTTGGCGGTACGGGCAAGGAACACGGCAAGCGTCACCCGACAATCGGCGACAATGTAATGATTAGCGCCGGCGCAAAGATTATTGGTTCTTTTAAAATCGGCGAAAATTCCAAAATTGGTGCAGGAAGCGTTGTGATTGAGGAAGTTCCGCCAAACTGTACCGTAGTAGGCGTGCCAGGAAGAATTGTGCGACGCAATAATCAGAAGCTTGTGCGCGAAGAATTGAATCAAGTTGATTTGCCCGATCCGGTAAATGAGGATATTAAAAATTTACAGTATGCCAATACACAAATGGCAAACCGCATTATTGAACTGGAACGTCAGATCAAGCAATTGGAGAAAGCAGTGGAAAAGGGAGTCTGATGATAGAACAGCAGTCCGCCAAATGCGGGCGGAGGGATTATTATGCGTATCAAAATGCCGTTGGGAGTAGAGTTTTTTGAAGAAATTATGGAAGATAAAAGCTATTATGTCGATAAAACGGGTTTTATAAAGGAACTTTTAAGTGAAAGTTTTAAGGTAAATTTAATTACCCGTCCGCGCCGTTTTGGCAAAACATTAGCGATGACCATGTTAGACACATTTTTTAATATCCGCAAAAACAGTACAGCGTTTTTTGCAGGGTTGGAAATTGCACAGGAACTTGATTTATGCAGCAAATGGATGAATCAGTGGCCGGTGCTCTTTTTAACATTAAAGGATGTAGAGGGCAATACTTTTGAGGATGCTTATGAAATATTGAAAAATGTAATAGCCTCTCTATGCATAGATCATAGGTATCTGTCAGATAGTGAAGCGGTGGATGCCCAAGACAAAGCAGCGTTTCTGCGCTTAAAGGCAGGTAAGGGAAGCGAAACGGATATTAAGTCATCGCTGTTTCTATTGACGCGCATTATGGCTGATTATTATGGGAAACAGGTTATTTTATTGATTGATGAATATGATGTGCCGCTTGCTAAGGCAAATGATAATGGATATTATCAAGAAATGCTGAATATTATCCGCAGCCTTCTTGGACGAACATGGAAAACGAATGCAGCACTGAAATTTGCTGTAGTGACAGGTTGTCTTCGCATTGCCAAAGAGAGTATTTTTACAGGCGCAAATAATTTTGTATCGCATTCGATAGCAGAAAAACAATATAGCTATTATTTTGGATTTACGCAGCAGGAAGTATGTAAGCTGCTGGAAGATATGCAGTTTTCAGAATATCTTCCACAGATAAAAAAGTGGTATGATGGATATGTATTTGGCGGAACGGAGATTTACTGTCCATGGGATGTGGTTAATTATGTTAGTACATTAAAAGTTGATCCGCAGGCGCTTCCTGGGAGTTACTGGAAAAGCACAAGCCACAACAATATTATTCGGAAATTTATTGATATAAAAGATATTGCCGTGAATGATAAATTTGAAATTTTAATAAATGGTGGCGTAATACAAGAAAATATTGTGGAGGACTTAACATATGACCTTGTTTCTTCGTCTGAAGCAAATTTATGGAGTATTTTATACTTGACAGGTTATTTAACGCAGGCATCCTTTGATAAAATTCCGAATACCATCAAACCCGAATCAGAAAAGATGATGCTATGTATTCCCAACGAGGAAGTGAAAACCATTTTCGTAGAAACGGTGGCGAAATGGTTTACAGATACAGTGGCAGTGCAAGACAGAAGTGCCTTTTTTGCAGCATGGTGGAATGGCAAGGATAAAGAATTGACAAAACAGGTAACAGATATTTTATTTGACACGATTAGTTATTTTGATTATAAAGAAGACTATTATCATGCGTTTGTGGCAGGGCTTTTTGCAGGCGCTGGCTATGCGGTTTCCTCTAACTCCGAACAGGGCACAGGACGCGCTGATATTCTTGTAAAGGATCGTAGAAACCGCCGTGCGATAATCATTGAGGTGAAACGCTCTAAGACCGAGAAAAGAATGCCAAAAGACTGCGAAGCGGCACTTGAGCAGATTGATAGGGAGAAGTATACGGTTAATTTGTTAAAAGGATATAAAACAATTTTATGTTATGGTGCGGCTTTTTTTGAGAAAAGCTGTATGATAAAATATTCAAAAAATAAGGAACGAAACAGTTCCTAGAGATCGATTTAGTATAATAGGGAGATTTATTGATGTCTAAAATTCAATTAATAAGACCAACGTTGGAGTATGCAGAAGATATATTGAATTTTCGGAGAGAAATTTTGGCAGCCGCAGATGCGGATAGCTTTGCGGGCTGCTGCAACCTAGAGGACTGTCAGACCGCAGAGGAATGGATTGAAACAGCACAGAATTTAGAGAAAGAAGAAACCTGTCCCAAAGATCGTGTAGCTGCCAATATTTATATTGCAGTTCGTTTGGAGGATCATAAAATAGTGGGTGTAATTGATTTGCGGCATCATATCGATCATCCTATATTAAGTGTCTGGGGCGGTCATATTGGATATACCGTCCGTCCGAATGAACGTGGCAAGGGATATGCAAAGGAGATGCTTCGTTTAAATCTGTGTAACGCCAAGGCACTTGGACTGAAAAAAGTACTGATAACCTGCGACCAGGATAATCCCGCCAGCGAGAAAACAATACTCGCAAACGGCGGAGTATATGAGAATACTGTCTGGGTGGACGGCGTGGCGATAAAGCGGTATTGGATTGATTTGGAGGAAAGGAAATAATAATGCCCAAAATACTATACATTGAAGATGATTTAAGTTTAATTGACGGTTTGCGGTATACTTTGGAAAACAGTGGTTATATTGTAGAGAATGCCCGAACGGTAAGGGAGGCATTAGCGTTGTATCAAAAACAGAAGTATGATTTACTTTTATTGGATGTTACTTTACCGGACGGAACGGGTTTTGATATTTGCAGGGAAGTTCGCAAAGTTGCTGCAACGCCAATTATTTTTCTAACGGCATCCGATCAGGAAATTCATATTGTTCAGGGGCTGGATATGGGCGGTGATGATTATATTACAAAACCGTTTCGGCTAAATGAACTGCTCTCAAGGATAAAGGCACTGCTTCGACGTTCGGCACAATATGCGAAAACGGAAATTTTAGAGGCAAATGGAGTAAGAATCGACACAATGGAGCGGCTTGTTTGGAAAAATGGCGAACGTCTGGAGCTTACATTGGTTGAATACAAATTGCTTTGTTTATTTATGCACAATCCCAATCATTTGCTGCCGCGGGAACTTATTTTAGATCGTATGTGGGATGGGAACGGCAGTTACGTAGATGATAATACATTGTCAGTTTATATCCGCCGGCTGCGCAATAAAATTGAAGAAAATCCCAATGCGCCCAAGTATCTGCTAACAGAGCGCGGATTTGGATATAAATGGGTAGTCGCGCAGGATTTACCAGTGTCTGCATCTATGGAAATGGAAAGGAATGCGTAATAATCATGAGCAAATTTGGAATAGAATCTAAAATCGTTTTATATGGGATTACGGTTGTTTGTATTGTTTCTCTTTTTTCCGTTTTCGGCATTTCTACTTTTCTGGCAAAAAATTTCCAACAAGAATTAATTCGCCACGATTATGGGGTAGCTGGTTATCTGCTAAATCATAAAGACGCTTTCAAGATATCTGCTTTTACCGCAGAAAAAAGCGGTGAGGATATTGCGTACGGCAGCAGTGCCTTGTCGTATATCGGTTATAACGAAAAAGTTTCCATACAGTTGCTTCCTGCGGTTTTAACGTATCGCAATGATGTAATGTGTATCTTGTTTATTCTGTTGTTTTCTATTTTTAGTGCAATTTATATTCTGTTTTTTCTCTATATGCAAAAGCAGCATAAAGTTTTGCAAAAAGCGGAAATTTCTATCCGCGATTTTTTAGAGGGTAATCCAATGGCGCGAATAGAAAGTGCGCGTACAGGCGATTGGCATAGACTTTTCCATATGGTGAATGAACTTTCTTCAATTTTATCAGCTCATGCCGAACAGGAAAAACAAACAAAGGAATTTTTGCAAAATATGATTTCGGATGTATCACACCAAATTAAAACGCCGCTTTCCGCTTTAAAAATGTATCAGGAAATTATAGAAAACAGCAGTACCAATAGCGGCGCTGTCAGTAGTTTTTCACAAAAATCCCTGCGGGAAATAAAGCGCATGGAAGATGTTATTTATACTTTATTAAAGCTTGCAAGATTGGATGCAGGAACTATTATAATGCAAAAAGCACCAGAAAATATTTTCAATCTAATGCAAGATGTGTTGGAACGCTTTGCAGTCTGGGCAGAACGTGAGAATAAAACGATTACATTACTAGGAAAAGAAGATATTTTTTTAAACTGTGATGCATTATGGATGTCGGAAGCTGTTGGGAATATTTTAAAAAATGCGTTGGAGCATACTGCGGAGGGCGGGCAGATTACAATTCGCTGGGAACAGACACCGTTAATCACGCAGATTACAGTAGAAGACAATGGAAAAGGTATTTATCCAGAAGACTTATACAATATCTTTAAACGATTTTACCGCAGTCGTTTTTCACAGGAAATGCATGGTATCGGACTAGGGCTGCCACTTGCAAAAACCATAATCGAAAGTCATGGAGGAACGATTTCTGTCGTTAGTAAAAGGGACTTAGGGACAACGTTCACGATTCATTTTTGTGCTTTATAATAGATGCTTTGGCAGAGATACGTTTGAGGGGTGTTTGGAAATATAGTTTATAGGGGATGTCGCAATAAGGAAAACATATACAAGATAGTCTAATATCAGGCTGTCATTTATACAATATCCGGTATAATTAAAGCTTATTGCGACAGCCCAGAATGGTATTGTTATCTGACAGACTCTTATTGAGAATCGCAAGCTCCTTACAGATTCGTAAGATAGATTTCACTTTATTGTAAGCTTGTAGTGGTATTGTATATCTGTAAGGAGGATTGTAACAATGAATATACTTGAAGTTCAAGATTTATGTAAGATATATGGAACAGGCGAAACAGCAGTACAAGCCCTTAACCATATATCATTTTCTGCCCGTAAGGGGGAATTTATTGCGATTGTTGGCGAATCTGGTTCTGGCAAAAGTACGCTGCTCAATATTGTAGGGGCGTTGGATAACCCTTCGTCGGGTAAAGTTTGGATTGATGGTAAGGATATTTTTACAATGCCAGAAAAAAAGCTGACAGTGTTTCGACGGCAGCATATTGGATTTATTTTTCAGTCATTTCATTTAATTCCGGAATTAAATGTAGAACAGAATATTATATTTCCTCTGCTGCTGGATTATCAAAAACCCAATTTGCCGTTTGTGAATGAATTGCTGAAAGTATTGGGGCTTGAAGAACGCAGAACCCATTTGCCTAGCCAGCTTTCCGGCGGTCAGCAGCAGCGTGTGGCGATTGGGCGCGCGTTAGTTACCCGTCCGGCTCTAATATTGGCAGACGAACCAACCGGAAATCTTGACAGCAGAAACAGTCAGGAAGTGATTGCGTTCTTGCAGTCTATGTCGCAGAAGTATCAACAGACGATCTTAATGATAACACACAATGAAAATCACGCTGGAGCTGCCGACCGTGTTTTTAAAATGTCAGATGGAATACTAAAAGATTTGGGGGTGGTGTCGCAGTGAAACACTATCTTGATTTTGTTCCCCAATATGAAAAAGTACATCGAAAGAAAAATAGAATATCAGTTCTGTGCATTGCTTTGTCAGTACTGCTTGTAACGGTTATTTTTAGTATGGCGGATATGGCGCTGCGTGCGCAGAAGGGTTATTTTATTAAGACAAACGGAGAGTATCATATCAGTCTGAGAGGGATTGATACGCAGATTAGTGAAATAATTGCTGCTAGAATTGATGTGGCTGTTTGTGGCTGGGTCTATCAAGGAAGCACTGGAACAATTGGGCAAAAAACAGTAAGTTTTGTCGGTGCTGCAGAAACGGCTTTTTCAACTTTAACAGAGATGAAGATGCAAAGCGGAAAATATCCTGTTGATTCCAATGAAGCATTGCTGAATCAAGCAGCTTTGGAGCAATTGGGGCTTGCTATTGGCGAAACGGTTTTGGTTACCGTGCCGGACGGTTCACAGAGAGCATATCGCATTACAGGAGCTTTTGAAAATCTGGGCAGTCTGCTGAAAGCAGATATTTACGGCATGGTATTGAGCGAGGAGGGGTTTTGCGCCATTGCAGATGAAAATGCCAAGGAGGGAACAACCTTTCGCATTCAATTTAAAAACGGCGTAGAGATACAGCCTGTGATCCGGCAGATAAAAGAAATTTATGGATTAATGGAGAACCAAGTGGCGGAGAATACGGCGCTTTTGGGTTTAATGGGGCAGAGCAAAAATAGTATGATGCAGTCATTGTATATTGTTGCAGTGTTTCTTGTCCTTTTGGTGTTGGCGGCGGGGACTGTTATGATTGCCGCCAGTTTTCATACAAATGTTTTGGAGCGGATGCAATTCTATGGTTTGCTGCGGTGTCTGGGAGCGTCAAAAAAACAGGTGCAGCACTTTGTAATTTTTCAAGGATTGCGCCAAAGCTTGAAAGGCGTTCCCATTGGATTAATTGCAGGTCAGGTTATAACATGGTGTGCCTGTTTGCTGTTAAAATCCATTAGTAAAGAGCGGTTTTCGGAAATCCCTCTTTTTCAATGGAGTGTAAGCGGCTTGGCGGCGGGTGTTGTGATTGGATTCTTAATCGTGTTTTTGGCATCTTTATCGCCAGCAAGAAAAGCGGCAAAAGTATCGCCGATAACTGCTGTCAGCGGAAGTACACAGTATACCCAGATGAAAAAAGCAGCCAATACATCATTTTTTCATATAGAAACTAGTATGGGAATTTTTCATGCGCTGTCAAACAGAAAAAATTTAGTTCTTATGACTTGCTCCTTTGCAATCAGTATTATAATGTTTTTATCCTTTCAGGTATTGGTCGTTTTCTTAAATCAAGGAATGCCGGCACTTGCGCCGTCTGCGGCAGATATATCCATTACAAGGGGAAGCACGCCGCTGGATAGAACATTGGTTGATAAAATAGCAGCAATCCCCGATGTGGCAAATGTGTTTGGCAGAATGGAGCAAGCAAATATTCCTGTTTCAGCCGATAACGGCGCGGGTACAATTACGTTGATATCCTATGACGATAAGCAGCTACAATGGGCAAAAAAAGCTTTAAATCAAGGAAGTATCGCACCTGTATTAAAGAATCCGGCATCCGTACTAATGCTCTATCAAGAAAATTTACATTTAGAGATTGGAGATACCTTAACAGTGGATACTGTTTTCGGGAAGAAACAAGTGACAATAGCCGGAATATTGATTAATGCGGATACGGTTAATCGTGCAGGCAGTTTCGGCTGTATAGTGTGTTCGGAACAGACATTTATCGCATTAGCGGGAGATTTGGGTTATGCAGCGTTGGATATACAGCTATCTGCTGCCAATAGTGATACAGCGCTTTTTGCAGTACGAAATATAATTCCCGAGGATAGTTCGATTTCCGATAAGCGGCTGTCAAATGCGGAAGCGCAGAGCGCTTATGATACAGGAGCAGTTTTTATTTATGGCTTCTTGATTATAATTGCCTTGATTACAGTGTTTCATATTTTTAACAGTATGAACGCAAGCGTCGCTTCAAGGATAAAACAGTATGGCATTATGCGCTCTATTGGTATGGGAACAGAACAGCTTTCCAAAATGATAGCTGCCGAAGCATTGACTTATGCGCTGTTGGGGTGTGTTGTGGGATGTATTTTTGGGCTGCCATTTAATAAGATAATGTTCCAATTTTTAATTTCCGATAAATGGGGAATCGGCTGGAAAGTTCCTCTGCCTTCTCTTTTATTGATTGTAGTGCTCTGCCTTGTTTCCGCTGTAATTGCAATTCGACGCCCTATAAAACAGATTAGCTCAATGGCGATTGTGGATGCTGTAAAAGATTCGTAATCAGTGAATTTTCTTGAATGAAGGGTGAAAAAATGGTACGATAAAAGCGGAATTGTTGTGCAGAAATTGGAAAAAAGCAAACTTATGTTTATATATTATGAAGGAGGAAGAAGGAATGTTTCAATTAGGAAAATTAAAATTTGATGTAAAAAAAGCTTCTGTTTATGCAAGTTATAGTGAGCCAAAACATAATAGGTGGGCAGGGAACTGCATAGAGGAAGAAGAATTTAGCTGGAAAATTGATATAGCAATGGCAAAAGGTCATTTTGTCTATGAATTAAGTGAGGAGGAACAAGAGGAGTTGGATGAGGGTGAGGAACCCATTTATGAGTCAGTAAGTCCGCGCCTTTATCACAATAATGGATTTGCAGTGGAACTTTCATCATGGAAGGACTTAGAAGGACAAACATTGACTTGGGTATCTGAGTACAATGATAATGAAGAGGAAGCTGGATGTTTGTGCGTATTTGAACATGAAGATGTTACAAAGGGAAAAATTGAATTTTTGCAACGACGTGGAAATATATTTTTTATGAGATGGTCTGGGACAGCAAATGTATATTGGAATGACGAATATGGAGAAGATGTTCCGTTTTTGTTTGAAGGCGAAGTTATTTTTAAAGGGATTTGGGCATGCTCAGATGTTGAAATGACAGAGGAGGAAATAAGGACTGCCATGCAAAAATATATAAATATGGATGAATTTATATGCATATCACAGGAATCTCACGAAATAATCGGCGGAAAATCGTATCAGTGGAAGTATTGTCCGATAGAAGATTAAAAAGATTTCTAGGTTTAGTGGCAATTACATTGGAAAGTAGTTTTGAGGAAGATTGTGAACAGTTTACACCGGAATTTATCTGTAGCAATAAAACGGAATTTGAAGCTGCAATAAAGGAAATTTTGTCATCAGAACAAGTATTAAAAGTGATTCAAATGCTGTATTCTAAAGCAGCGATGTTGGCAAGCTAAGATATCGGTAAGTTATTTTGTATTATATTCATGAACGAAAACATTTGCCGACCTAAATGTATAACGAGTAAGTACATCGGCAATGTTGAACAGAAATCGGCAGATAAATGCATTAACGAGTATAGTTACGAAGCAAATGTTACACCAGCTATTCATAATCGACTGACCGATTGCTTTTTATCATTTGCATAAAAAATATCACTTGACAATCCTAATATACGCTCGTATAATAAATTATACAAACGTATATTAGGAGGATTTTTTATGAGCAATACACTTAAAAAACTCGGGGACGCAGAACTCGAAATTATGCAAATAATATGGAATAGCAATGCCGCTGTAACATCTAATCAGATTTTAAAGGAACTGCAGGAACGGAGAAAATGGCAGCTTTCAACACTAATGACTTCGTTATCGCGCTTGTCAGAGAAAGGATTTGTCAACTGTGACCGTTCCACCGGAACGAATCTGTACACGCCGATTATTTCAGAAAACGATTACAAGACAAGAGAAAGCAAAAACTTTCTACAAAAATTGTACAACAATTCCATTCAAAATATGGTTGCAACACTGTACAACAATCGGGAATTGAAAAACACCGATATGGCAGAACTTAGAAAGTTTTTAGATGATATGGAAGATCAGTATTCCGCAGAGGAAGTGCAGTCTACGGAGGAAAAATTATGATTACCGATTTATTTCTTACCGTTTTGCAGGAATCTATAATTCTTAGTTTTGTAGTTTTAGTATTATTTATGCTGTCGCCGTTTATTAATAAACGCTATGCTGCAAAATGGCGTTATTGGATATGGATATTTCTCGCACTGTGCTTTATTATTCCCATAAATGGAGGGAGTCAACACTCCGCAACAGACTTATCCGCAGCAGATTTGCAGTCACAGACAAAAATGCATACCTTGTCACAACAAGAAAATGCACAAAATAATGCAGCCAAAAATAGATTCCTTCCTCGTCAGCAAATTGTTGTAGAGATTCCGGCACAGATAATACAGCCTGTTTTATCACAGCCGCAGAAACGCAGTGCAGCGTTTTTATGGCTTGACATGATTGCTGCAATATGGTTCGCAGGCTGTCTGGGAATGATTTTATTTCATTTGGTTAGCTTTTGGCATTATCGGCGGCAGATTGTAAAAAAGGGAATTTGTGTGGAGGATAGTAATATTCTGCGATTAACAGCACAGTTATCGGAAGAACTCCATATTAAACAAACAGTACCAGTAATCGAATCTATGGAAGCAGCAAGTCCTATGGTGATTGGCTGTTTTCATCCTTTATTGGTTCTGCCAAATGAGCAGTACACCACGGAAGAATTATTCTTTATATTAAAGCATGAATTTGTGCATTTAAAACGGCATGACGTATTTTTTAAGCTTTTACTAACTATTGCAAACGCAATGCATTGGTTTAATCCGCTGGTTTGGCTGATGCAACGGGAAGCCGTTGTCGATATGGAACTGTCGTGTGATGAAAGCGTGGTGCAGGGAACGGATTTTAATGTGCGGAAAGCTTACACGGAAACGTTGTATGCAACACTTCATAGGAATTTTACACGGACAACCGTTTTTTCTACGCAGTTTTATGGAGGAAAGCAGGTAATGAAAAAGCGGTTTCAAAATATTTTGGCAAAAGCAGCTAAGAAAAACGGAATGGCATTGCTTGTGTGTGCGGTAATCGTGACAATCAGCTTGGGAACGCTTGTGGGATGTTCTGTAAAAGCAGCCAATCAGTCGCAAGAACAAAACAGCCTAGAGCAAAATACAGCAGAACAAGAACAAAACAACCTAAAACAAAATACAACAGAACAAGAACGAAACAATATAGGGCAAAACACAGCAGAACAAGAACGAAACAATATAGGGCAAAACACAACAGAACAAGAACGAAACAATATAGGGCAAAACACAGCGGATAATAAAAACATACAAGATATGGGTATGGAAGAAATTGCGCTTGGTTTAGGGGAAGAAGCGTTTAATAAGGGAATTGTAATGGAAACGATTGATGTTCCGGATATCGTGCTAGAGAATGCAAAAAAACAGGTGTATTACGAGTATTATACGGCTGTAAAAACAGACGTTACAGAATGCAATTTTTCTAACTGGCGGATTACATCATTGGAACAGTGCTATACATACGATAATTTGGAGGGCATGGTACTGCCAGTATTTCAAATGGATTTCTCTTTTTTGGCAGATTCACCAGAAAATGTTGTACTTGCAGGCGGCGCTTCCATTACAGAAGATGGATGGGTTACACCGGATTACAGCAACAGTCGTTTTTTAATATTTAAACAGGAGGGAGAAATGTTTACGTATCTTACTTGTTTGTTTGAGAATGACTGTGCGCCGGGCGATGAAATATTTACAGAGGATTTAAAATTGCAATTGATAGAATTGGGGATTATAGAGCAGCCAAACCAAGAGGTTTTTAACGAAATATCCGGCAAATGGATCATTGATTTTGAACGCACCGATGCATCTTTATGGGGAACGGGGGTTTCTTACGGAAATGAAATGGAATTTTCCAAAACAGGACTTTTTCAGTATTATATTGGAATAGGAACTGGCGGAATCGGTCAGTGCGAAATAAAGGAGGGCAAGATTGCAGTAGAAGTAGAAACTTTTGAAAATCCCAGCGGCGAAAAAGAAAGACTTACTTTACAATATGTCAGCGGCGCAGAACAAGAGTATATTCTTATGGATTGGTATAATAATGATGTGTACTGGATACGTAACAATAAGAAGACAGCGGTTTTGGAGTCTTATCATGAAGGCGAGGCAGAATACGTTGAAGCGGTGCTGACACAAGGGGACGGATATTCTATTTATTTAACAGCACGTGACTGGCAGCAGGAGGAGGAAAATACTTGGACTGCTTTGATAAATAAGCAGGTTCGTTTTGGGATAACACATTTTGAAGGGAAAACTGCTGATCAGGTCAAACATGAATTAACAGATAACGATTATGCACTGATAGATGGCATCTATATTAAACAAGAGGGAGATCTGCTGTATAAAGTAGAATTAAAAGAATATCCCAATGATATTTGGGGTGTGTGCAGCAGCTATCCGATTGAGGCAGAAGAAGGCTGGGGCAGAACGATATTATCTATGTCAGAAACATTTGCAGTAACAAGTGAAATGGTGAAGTAGTGTTACAGGAACGGAGTGAACAGTAAGGAAGTAATTGTAATGTTACTTTTCACCATCCACGCCAAAGTAGTGGGAATTATGCGCCAAAATGCTAAAAGCTTTCGCTTTTTTACTTTAGCATTTTGTGTGCATCAATTGTTGCAATTCACATCGAATGTTCGTAAATTGGTGCAAAATCTGGCGTTGGTGTGAATTGTAATATTGTAATTGAAGTTATAGTTACAAAAATGAAAAAATATTGACAAAGCAGGTTTAATGCGTTAAACTATAGTTAGGTTTAATTCATTAGACCTGCTTTCCTGTTATTCAGGTTTGGAGTATCCTATTTATGTTGTTGTGTATATAGTATAAGCTAAGGAACTGTAGAAAAATAAGTGACACATCTTGCTTGTTTATTTCTCCAATCTTGC
>CBCOYO010000100.1:5196-13038 GCA_965114465.1 uncultured Lachnospiraceae bacterium | reverse complement strand
GATTTCCAATGGCTGGATACGTAACAGTTCAATGGGTTATCTGAACTGTTACTGTATAAATGTCCATCTGCGGCATCAGATAATCTTGACATAAGGCATTGCCCTTTATGCCTCCTACGCCTGTGATTATCTTTTTTGCAATTGAACATTTATACGGCGTAAAATTAACAAGTTATTTTTTGACAATTTCTAAGCGTCGAAAAGATTGACGAAAGGAAGAAGGCTGTTTGTAATGATGCATTATGATAGAGTTTGGGCGGAGGTAGATTTGGATGCAGTATCCTACAATATACAAAGTATTCAACAGAAAATACAAAAAACAACGAAAATTATTGCAGTGGTAAAAACGGACGGATATGGTCATGGCGCTGTACCGATTGCAAGGCTTTTGGAGCAGAATCAAAGCGTATGGGGATATGCAGTTGCAACTGCGGAGGAAGCGCTTGTATTGCGTGAAAATGGCATTCGAAAAAATATTATGATACTGGGCTATACATTTCCTTACAGTTATCAGCAGTTAATAGAGCAGGAAATACGTCAGACAGTTTTTATGTATGATGTGGCGCAGCTTTTATCACAACAGGCACAGGACATGGGCAAGGTATGCAAAATTCATATAAAAGTTGATACCGGAATGACCCGTATCGGAATAGAACCAGATGCAGAGGGAATTGCGTTTGTTAAAAAAGTATCAGAGCTTCCCGCGTTGGAAATTGAGGGAATTTTTACGCATTTTGCGACAGCGGACGAAGCAGACAAGACGAAGACATACCGACAGCTTCAGATGTTTCAGGCATTTGTACAACAGTTAGAACAAAAAGAGGGAATTTATATTCCAATGAAACACTGTGCAAACAGTGCCGGAATTGCACAGTTACCGGAGGCTGGTATGGATGCTGTGCGTGCCGGAATTATCCTCTATGGGCTATGGCCTTCCAAAGAGGTGGAGGCATCTGGCGAAATCCAGTTAAAACCAGTACTTTCGTTGAAATCAAGAATTGTATATATAAAAACAGTTCCCGCAAATCAGGAAATCAGCTATGGCGGTACATTTACGACAACGCGTGAAACACGGATTGCGACAATCTGTATCGGTTATGGTGACGGTTATCCGCGCAGTCTGTCAAATATTGGTTCTGTTTTAATTAATGGGCAGCGCGCACCGATTGCAGGGCGTGTCTGTATGGATCAGTTTATGGTAGATGTGACAGATGTGTCAGGTGAAATCTGTATCGGGCAGTCAGTTACATTAATTGGGACAGATGGGGAGAATACGATTACAATGGAGGAGATCGGCGAGCAGTCAGGAAGGTTTAACTATGAACTTGCCTGTGATTTGGGCAAGCGAGTTCCAAGGATTTATAAATTGGATGATACATTAATCTACGAATAAATGTTGTAAAAACTTCTATTAATTAAAGATTAGAAATTCATTTCCTTAATTGGATAATTATTGAATAAATCCGTCTGAAAGGGAAAGAATAGGATTAAGCAATCAATCAAAACCGAAAAACGCCGGAAATACCGGTTTCGGGAAATTAATAGAGGTGTATGACATGAAGCGAGGAGATGTATATTACGCAGATTTAAGACCGGTTGTCGGGTCGGAACAGGGCGGTGTCAGACCGGTACTTATTATACAAAATGATGTGGGAAATAAACATAGTCCAACTGTTATCTGTGCAGCGATTACTTCTAAGATGAACAAGGCAAACTTACCTACGCATATTGAACTGAATGCCGGCAATCATGATATGGTGAAGGATTCTGTGATTTTGCTGGAACAGTTAAGAACGATTGACAAGAAACGCTTAAAGGATAAGGTGTGCCATTTGGATACGCCGATTATGCAGCGCGTAAACAGGGCCTTGCAAATCAGTCTTGAGCTTGATACATAGGGCTTTGGATATTGACGTTTTGGAATAGAAATGGTATATTTAGAAGGTGTAGCCTGTGTTGGAGCAGATTGCACCTTCGTTTGGTATATGGTTATTATTGCAAAAATAGTATTTGTGGTACAAGTATCAAACATTGCAGGCTTATAATAATAAGCGAAAGGACAAAGGAGAGAAAGTTTCATGGACGACGGCGGGGCTTCGGCCTGTAGTATGATTTTATTTTTTTTACTACTATTTATTGAGGCAGTGTTATCAGGTTTTGGCAGAGCCATTTATCTTATGAATGAGAAGGAGATAGCACGCAAAGCGGAGGAGGAAAACGATCGCAAATCGCTTTTGCTGAACCGTATTATTGTGCACTCGACAATTTATGTCAATTCGATTCAAATGATAACCACCTTGATAGAATTAGTAATGGGCTGCTTTTTCTTGCCAAGATGGGCAGCGCAGTTTCGGGCATGGTTTTTGGAATGGTCGCTATTTCAAGGGGTAAGCGAAACCGTGTCAGGCGTGCTTGCACTGGTAGTTGCGACAGTTTGTTTAATGTATATTTTGCTTACTTTTAGCATTCTGTTGCCGCGGAAATTGGCGCAGAAGCATCCGGATGCTTGGGCATATCGATTTATTGGCTATATACAGTTTTTGCGCACTGTATTGTATCCGTTAACAGGGATTGTTGCCATTTCTGCAAATGCTTTTCTGCGACTGTTAGGTTTTCGGACGATTGACGAACAGGCAGATGTTACAGAAGAAGAAATTATTTCTATGGTCAATGAGGGTCATGAGCAAGGTGTGCTGGAAGCCGGAGAGGTGGAGATGATCACCAATATTTTCGAGTTCGGCGACAAAGAAGCGAGCGATATTATGACGCATAGAAATAATATTACAGCGATTGACAGTACAATGCCGTTTAAGGATGCGTTGCACTTTATGCTAAAAGAGAGCAACAGCCGCTATCCTGTATATGAGGAAAACCTTGACCATATTATTGGTGTGCTTTATCTAAAGGATGCTATGCGGTTTCACACTTCAGACGAAAGTTTAAATGCGGCGGTGGGGAGTGTTAAGGGGTTGATTCGTGAAGCGGTCTATGTACCGGAAACGAAAAACATTGATGCGTTATTCCGCAGTATGCAGTCTGAGAAAAATCAAATGGTCATTGTAATAGACGAATACGGACAAACGTCAGGACTTGTTACAATGGAGGATATTCTTGAGGAAATCGTTGGGAATATTATGGATGAGTATGATGCTGAGGAAACACATATTCGGATAAGAGGTGAAAACGAATATGTTATTGAAGGCATGACGAAGCTTGCTGACTTGGAGGAGCGTTTTGGGATTCACTTTGAGGAATCGGAGTTTGAAACGCTGAACGGTTATTTAATATCCATAATTGATCGTATTCCGGATGAGGGCGAACGTATTGAAGTGCGGATAGATGGATATCTATTTCAAATTGTAAAAGTTGAAAAAAATGTAATACAGACGGTTCTTGTTACAAAACTCCCGAAAGAGGAACTGATAACAAAGCAGGAAGAAGGATAAAGATAATGCTTTTTGGCAGCCTTGTAATGTAATTATATATAAGTGCAGCAAAGAAAATAAAAATATAGAAAAAAGATAAAGGAGAATCCAAAATGTCAGGACATTCAAAATTTGCAAACATTAAACACAAAAAAGAGAAAAATGATGCAGCGAAAGGAAAGATTTTTACAATTATTGGCCGTGAAATCGCAGTCGCAGTAAAAGAGGGCGGGCCTGATCCTGCCAATAATTTTAAGTTGGCGCAGGTAGTGGCAAAAGCGAAAGCCAACAATATGCCAAACGATACCATAGATCGCGGCATTAAGAAGGCAGCAGGCGACGGCAATGCAGTGAATTATGAGCGAGTTACATATGAGGGGTATGGGCCAAATGGTATAGCAATTATCGTAGAAGCCCTTACTGACAATAAAAACCGCACAGCAGCCAATGTACGAAGCGCCTTTACGAAAGGAAATGGTAGTATTGGTACACAAGGCTGCGTATCGTTTATGTTTGATGAAAAAGGGCAGATTATTATTGATAAGGAAGAATGTGAACTAAGTGCCGACGATTTGATGATGATTGCCCTAGATGCAGGTGCTGAGGACTTTTCCGAGGAGGAGGACAGCTTTGAAATTCTTACAGCCCCCGATGATTTTGATGCGGTGTACAAGGCATTAGAGGAGAAAAAAATTACAATGGCAAGTGCTGAGGTAACAATGATTCCCCAAAATTATGTGGAATTAACCGATGAAACCGCTATTAAGAATCTAACCAGAACGCTCGATATGCTTGACGAAGATGATGATGTACAGGCAGTATATCATAATTGGGAGGAGTAAGAGGTTAATACACAATGAACTCTATGAAAAATATTATGGAGTTATCAGAAAATAATGGATGGGGTTGTCGCATAAAGGAAAACAGATACAAAATAGTCTAACACCGTGATTTATATGATATTTTGTATAATCAAGGCTTATTGCGATAGCCCCAGTGCCGACCATATGCCGCAAAGCGGCTAAATTCCATATGTGGTTGCGTGCATCAATTATAGTAAACGGCAAATACGGTTGTCGTTTACTATAATTTTCCTAATAGATTAATAGAAATCATTTCCCGCCGACAACAATCCCCAGTTTTTTTTGGACTGCCGAAACAGTTCCACGGTATACGCCATATATTAACATACTAGTCAGAATTTCTATTCCAAGGCATACCAACAATGTGATAATTTCTCCCAAAATTATTTTTCCGTCATTGCTGTACAGCAGAAGGGCATAAAATAAATAAATGATTAACAGTCCTACAAATGATGGGGTCTGGAATACACTGCTGCATTGGCTGCGCACCTCCTTGGCAAGAAAGGCAGGTGATGCGCCTAGTTTTTTTAAATCATCAAAAATATAGCGGTTATTTAGTGCAATTGTCTGGCAGCGGGTATAACAAATTACGAGCGCTGTTAATAGGCAGACAATAAATATAAACAAAAACATCATTAAAAACACCGAGGTGGACAGCAGAAAATCATTTTTCTCCAAAATGCGGAACGAAGGCTGATATTTCCAGTATAGGCGGAATCCAAGGGAATCCACTTGGCTGGGGTCAAGCTTTGACAGATATGGTTCTGTTGCATTATCACCAAAATATTCTTCTCCATGTTCGTTTATGACAATTTTATTTACTCTGTCATATGATTTTCCAATGAGGCAGTCTTGGTTTGTTGCAGCCACAAAAGAATGATATAGCGCATTCGCAAAAGCATAGGAATCTTTTCCATCAATATTAAACTGCGCAATCGACCCTTTCCAATCATCTGTTAAGCCATCAGAAAGGTACGCATAATCTTCGTTGCTTATTACGCGGCATCCAGATTCGTTTATCAATGCTGGAAAATCATAAACTACTAATCCCTGATAAACGGTTTCACGCTGCCGGCGGTTTACCATATTTGTAATGTGTTTAATGCTTGTAGAAACGCTTAGGGCAGTATTTTCATGATTGGTAACACAAAAATATGTTCCGGAAGGAACTTCCAAAGACTGACCTGTCATAGCATTCCAAGTATCTTGTGATATGGTCTTGCTTTCTGCTAAAATAGGCCAGTATTCCACATGGTAATGATTGCCGTCCTCCTCCATAATCATGTGATTGCCGCCGTATCCCAAGGTAATGTATTCAAACTGCCCCCAATCCTTTAAGGAAAGATGATGTTTTGCGGCAAGTTCTTCGATTGCAGATCTGTCTGGTATTTGCTGATCAGCACGGTAATAATAGAGATAATCATAGGGTTGTGCAGCATTGTTACGCAAGGAGTTCACTAACAATACAGGAAGATAGAAAATGCCAAAACACGCTCCGGCAAGCAGCAGTGTAACGACTATCATATTGTTGACTGTCTGCTTTCCTTGGAATTTCATAATACTGCGTGATATTAAATTTTTATAGGGATTCTTTTTATAACTTCGGATACCATGCACGACCGCATGAAGCATAATCATATACAAACCAACAAATGCTGGAAGCCACAAGAGATTTAACCATGCGGGAGGGATTGCGATTTGCATGATATGAGCATAAATAATAGGAACAAAGTACCCTGCAAGGATACCACCGATTAAAAGTGCAGCACCAGCAGCACCGCACCATTTGCCTAATTCTTTTACCGGCTCATTAATATGTTCTTCACGAATAACCTCCATAATATTGGTTTTGTGCAGGTAGCGCAGCGCAGTCAGGCAGCTAAATGCCATTACCAAAAGCAGAAACAGCATCGAAACCAGAAGACACCGAAAGTCAAAGGACAGTTTCATATCTGAACTGTCAATTAAAAACAGACGAAACAAGTTCCAAATTATCCAGATAAAAGGAAATCCTGCCACAATGCCTGCAATGGATGACACGCTGCTTAACAGTATAACTTCTCGAAAAAGTCCCGGCATTAAACGTTTCCTTGATGCACCCAATGCCATTAGGATACCAAGCTGGCTGGATTTGTGCCGGAAAAACAGGCAGGCAGCATAAATTGTAAAAATAACACAGCCTAACAGCGTTAAAATAAATATCATATTCATTTGCTTTCGGCTGTCGCCGCCAGTTGGAAATGCAGTCTGTACGGTGGGAGAGAACATCATACCTGTATAAGCAGAGATAATCATTAACGCCATAAAGTTGCAGAATAGATACAGACGTGCTTGCTTTCGATCTGCGCGTTGCAGTTTCTGCTCTAGCTGCGGCATTGAGAAAATATGTTCTGACATTGCGGATGTTTGCGTATTTGTATTTTGTTCATTAATATTTTGCACCATTATGACACCTCCGCATTCATTTCTTTAATAGCGCCAAGCAGTTCATCCTGAAATACGCTGCGGCTGCCTGTATGTTCTAGCAGCCGGTAGACGCTACCATCTTTTAGCAAAATAACACGATCACAGAACGAGGCTGCAAAACTGTCATGTGTTACCATAAAAATTGTGGCATCCATTTGTGATTTTGCTTCGCCGAATGCTTCAATAACAGCGCGGCTGGACTTAGAGTCCAGATTGCCGGTCGGTTCATCCGCAAGAATAATTAATGGATTATTAATTAAACTGCGCGCAACAGCGGCACGTTGTTTTTCTCCGCCGGAAATTTCTGCTGGATATTTATTGCAGATATGCGCAATTCCAAACAGAGAAGTTAGCTTTTGGGCAAGCTGTTGCGCTTCTGGCGTTACTTTATCTTGTATAATGCGCGGTACTAAAATATTTTCTTGAATTGTCAATCCATCCAAAAGCATAAAATCCTGAAAAACAAAACCAATTTTGGTATTGCGGAAATGAGCCAGCGCATTTTCATTCTGCCCAGCCAAATTGGTGCCGCCAATGGTAATAGCGCCTTTGTCAAATGGAATATAGCAGGAAATGCAGTTGAGCAGTGTCGTCTTGCCGGAGCCGGAAGGCCCCATCACTGCGACAAATTCCCCCTGTGCTACATGAAAATCAATGCCGTTTAGTACTTGATATTTGTTTTTTCCTACAGAATAGGACTTGTGAAGATTTTTTACATATAACATACTTACACCTCTTAATAAATAGATTTGATATTTAAGGACGGTTAAGAAAGTTCCTTGGGAAAACAATAGCATAAAATCAAACGGCTGTGGCAAAGGGATGTCAAATTTGGCAGTAAAAATGTCAAGTTTGCCGTAAAGCTGTATTCTTTGTCAAGTTTGGTGCTTTGCAATGTAATTTTTGGTTTGGCGGTATATAGGATTTTGGCAGGTAGTATGATATAATAGGAAAATAATTAGGGGTTCATTGCACAATGATGAAAAATATTGGATAGTTTTTACATATTAAAAACAGCAGGAGGGGATAAGAAATTATGCTGCGAATTGCATTATGTGATGATGAATGGGAAGTGCGCGAGGCATTTC
>CBCOYO010000100.1:0-5186 GCA_965114465.1 uncultured Lachnospiraceae bacterium | reverse complement strand
CTGGAAAAAGTGCTGATTGAGGAATCGGAGGAAATCGTCTATGAATTTTCCTCGGGAACAAATGCTGTTTCGTGGCTGCGCAAGCATCCCGGCGAGGTGGATTTGCTGTTTCTGGATATAGAGATGAAAGGGCTTAGTGGTATGGAAACGGCAAAAAAATTGCGGGAATTTGACGATTCGATTATTATTGTGTTTGTTACGGGTTATACGGAATATGTTTTTGATGGCTACAGCGTGGGCGCGCTTGATTATATCGTAAAGCCGGTGGTAATGGAACGGCTTATGGAACTGCTGCACAGGGTGCGGGTGAAAATGGAGCAGGAATTGACATTTGCTTTTCAAAATGCAGAAGGAACTTGGCGTTTTCGGCAGCAGGAGATATTGTATTTTTTCTCCGATAAACGAAAGTGCACGCTTGTCACACAAAAAGGCGTCTATGCGTTTTATGCGAAGCTAGATGATATTGAGAAAACGTTAGGAGAGCGGTTTGTGCGGATTCATCAGCGTTACTTGGTTAATCCTGTATGGGTAGATTATTTAGGAAATGACAGTATTTTGGTGGGGAAGGAAAAACTTCCTTGCAGCAGACGGCATAAGGAACAGGCAGTAAAGAAAATAGCCCGTGCCATGATAGGGGAAGACAGATGAGAGGCGATAAATTTTATTTATTGATAATGTTTGTAGAAGCGTGGCTGCTGCTGCGCGCATTACAATATTTAATTCAGATTACGGAAAAGAAATGGAAACGTCTGTTATTGCTTATAAGCAGCACAGGACTATTGGCAATGGTTATTTTTATTGGAGATAAAATCAATGTTTTATTTACGGCGATTCTCTTTTTGGGGGCTGTTTGGCTGACGTGTGAGGGCAGTTTCTGGAAAAGGATGGAGATAGGTCTGTTGTTTGCCAGTACAATCTTAGCATTTAATGCGCTGCGCGATAATTATTTCCTAAACGTGATGTATATCCATTTCTACCAAGATTATTATATGATCCGAAAAATAATATTAAGCGGATTATTCACTGGTTTTCTGTATTTGGGGATTCGGAAATTTGCACCAGATAAGAATTACACACTTTCTGACAGTACATGGCGGCTTTTGCTGTTGCTGACAGCAATTCCTTTTTGTATTATGTTAAGTATTATTACATTATACAATGTAGAACAGCATCATACAATGTTAATTAAGGTACATCAAGAGTTTGCGGTTGTGCTTTTTTTGGTTTTGATGTCTTTTATTGGAGTATTTTGGGCGATTATTGTTCTGGCAAAGCAGCAAAAACTGGAACAGCAGAATACATTGGCAGAGATTAACCGCAATTATTATCAATTAATGGAACAACAGCATATTGAAATACGTCAAATTAAGCATGATATGGCAAATCATTTATCTGTATTGGTTGCACTGCCGCAGGAACAGCGTGAGGATTATATAAAAGATTTAACAGAACGCGTAATAAAGATACATACACTGCATTACTGCGGCGACGCAACAATTAATGCAGTGTTGTCGGTGAAAGAGAATATTATCAACCGCAATGAAATTCCATGGGAAATACAAATGGATATTGTAAAAGAACTGCCGTTTGAAAAAGTGGATATCTGTGCGTTATTTGCCAATGCAATTGATAATGCGGTGGAAGCGTGTGTTAAGCAGACGAAGGACAGGCGGAAAATTGTACTGAAATGCAAAGCACAAAAAGGATTGTTTTGTATGTCGGTTACCAATCCTGTACCTCCTTTCGACGAAGAATCCTTGCAAAAAGAGTCCTTTGCTACTACTAAGCCAGATAAAGAAAATCATGGCTTTGGATTAAAGACAATGCAGGAAATTGTGGAACGCTACCATGGAGAATTGGAATTAAAAACAGAAGATGGGATATTTGAATTATTTTTGTATATGCCGTTAGAAACAGTTATTGAGTAGAAGAACATTCTTATTTGTTATCTGTTGCGCGAACTGCGTGGTGTTTTGGCATACATCCCCTGCACGGCTTTGGGCAAAATAAAGCAGCGTCCAGCAGATAACCAGACGCCGCTTTCGTAGATCACAAGAATCTACTTGATAATAAATACACATGAAAGGAAAAAAACTAATATTTGCATTATTTGCAAATATTGAAAATATACATTATTATTGTACATGGGATAGTGTGGGATGTCAATAAAAATTTATGCCATCTCCGCAATCTTATAAATTAATTTTTCCGAATCTTCCCACCCAAGGCAGGGGTCGGTAATAGATTTACCGTATATATGTTCGCCAATTTTCTGGCAGCCTTCTTCTAAATAGCTTTCCACCATAACACCTTTCACTAACTTACGAATATCACTGTTATGCTTGCGGGAATGCAGCACCTCATTGACAATCCGAATCTGCTCCTGAAACTGTTTATTGGAATTACTATGGTTGGCGTCTACCAGACAAGCAGGATTGAGTAAATCACGCTCATTGTATTTCTCAAGCAGCAAAACCAAATCCTCATAATGATAGTTAGGGATATTATTTCCATGTTTATTGGTAGCGCCGCGCAGAATTGCGTGTGCAAGCGGATTTCCAGTGGTATTAACTTCCCAGCCGCGGTAAATAAATGGATGCGGATGCTGTGCCGCATAAATCGAATTAAACATAACACTAAAATCACCGCTGGTTGGGTTTTTCATGCCAGCCGGAACATCAAAACCGCTGACAACAAGGCGGTGTTGCTGATCCTCTACAGAACGCGCGCCAATTGCCACATAAGACAGAATATCAGCGACATATCCCCAGTTTTCAGGATAAAGCATTTCGTCTGCCGCCGTAAGCCCTGACACATCAATGGCATGAAGCTGCATTTTCCGCATAGCGATAATTCCTTTCAAAAAATCAGTTTCCTTTTCTGGATCGGGCTGGTGGATAATTCCTTTGTATCCGTCACCGGTGGTTCGTGGTTTATTTGTGTAGACTCTTGGTATAATCATCAGCTTGTCCTTTACTTTTTCGTAAACCTTGGCAAGCCTTGAAACATATTCACAGACAGCATCTTCGTTATCTGCGGAGCAAGGACCGATAATTACGATAAACTTGTCTGATTTTCCTGTAAAAATATCGCGGATTTCGGCATCGCGTTTCCGTTTTAATTCCTGTGTCTTTGCCGGAACAGGAAATTCCTGATTAATCTGATCCGGTGTGGGTAGTTTCTTTATAAATTCAAAACTCATTATTGTGTTCCTCCATAGATAATTTTTCCTTGCATTTCGATACCCCCTGCGTGTTTAGCACATATACCAATGTAACAGTTCAGATAGCCCATTGAACTGTTACGTATCCAGCCATTGGAAATCGCTTCGCGATGGGCTGGATACCTCCAACCACTATATTTTATTACGGGGCTGTCACAATAAGTTTTAATTATACAAGATATGATACAAAACGCAATGCTGTACTATAATATCTTGTAGCTTTTTTCCTTAATGTGACAGCCCTGTAAGAAAACATTGTAACTAAGATGCATGGCTTGATGCTTGTAACAGGAAGCCAAGGCTAAACTGTTACAAAATCTTATCGTTTGCCAGTATTACAGTTTCAATCAAAAAAGTTGACGTTTTGCAAGTACACTATATTGATTGGGTTATGGCTGTCAAAATATAAAACGTAGGAGCAAAAGATTTTCCCGCAATTTTTAATTATATATGATATATTGCTTTAACGCAAGAATAATTAGTAAATCTAAGAAAATTTGGCTGCATACAATACCATAGATATATCCTGAAAATCCAATAGAGGGAATTACGAAAAAAACAAACCCCAGCCGCACCAGCAGCGCAAGCAGATTATAGAGAAAGGTAATTCCCGTCCTGCCTAACCCATTTAGAATACTGCACAAAGTTCCTGAAAGATATAAAAACGGACAGACAAAGGAAAGGGCACGTATCTGGCTTGCCGCAGCACTGCTTCCAAACAACAGTACGCCAAGCAGTTCTGCAAATGTAAGGAAAAATATCATGCACCCAACACCCAACAGAAAACAGACCCCTAGCGTAAGTGTAACAGTTTTTTTTATGCGTCCGTTATTGCCGCTTGCCTGTGCTTCTGAAACAGAGGGCAGCAGCAGCGAGGCAGCAGCACCTGTAATGGCACTTGGAAACATTATCAGCGGAAACGCCATGCCGGAAAAGACACCATAAATAGAAAGTGATTGGGACAGTGTCAGTCCGCTGGCAATTAATTTTTGGGGAAGTTGTATTGTTTCTACTGTAGAGAGCAGGCTGATGCAGATGCGGTTTAAGCTGATCGGCGCTGCCAAGGTAAAAAGTGCGCAGGCTTTTTTTCCGGATATTTCGCCAGCAATGCGTCCTGAAGCCTTTTTGGACTGGATTATCAGCATCAAACAGGAGAATAAAGCGGATACAATTTCACCTGCAAACATCCCAATACATACAAATGATAGTGAAGGATTTGCTTCCATTTTCAGAAACATAGCATAAAGCAGGTAAATGGTTGCTACACGCGTAACTTGTTCAAGAATCATAGAGGAGGCTGGGACTGCTGCCTTTTTACAGCCATAAAAGAAACCATTAATACAACTATGCAGTGCGGCAAGCGGGAATGAAAGTGCGCTAATTTGCAATAGTGGCGTGCAGCGCGGTTCGCCGATAATCACTCTTGAAATAAAAGCGGCATAGTGAAAGACAAGATATGCCATACCAGCCGAGAGCAGCAGGGAAATCAGAACACCAGTATATAAATACCCATATGCTTCAGCAGATTTGTCCTTTTTGGAAGCCGCTACAAATCGTGTAATAGCATTTTGTATACCGGAAGCACATACGGAATGTACCAATACTAGAACCGGCGAAATTAACCCAATTACGCCAAGTCCTTCTTCTTTAAAAATGCGTGATAAGAAAATGCGGTAAAAAAATCCGATAAGCTTCGTAATCAAGCCTGCAAGCGTTAAAAAGAAGGTTCCAGTAACAATAGGATTTTTGAGATAGCGGGGATTTAGGTAACGGGAAAGTTTCGGCGATTTATGAGATGTCATAGTATACCTTCCTTACAAATCGTATCCATACATTGTATGAAATGGCAGCTTAAATATGACAGGGTTGCTATTGTTAGTCAAGGATTTTGGATAATGAGGGAGGAAGATAAAGTAACAGTTCAGGTAGGTCTGCGCATTTACTGCGCTGACCGTAATAAAAT
>CBCOYO010000099.1:0-13071 GCA_965114465.1 uncultured Lachnospiraceae bacterium | reverse complement strand
CTGATACCATTGCCTGCGAATCGGACTTAATTGACTGTGTTAAAGCCAAACACCCTATTAGTTATGGCGGTTATTACTATCATGGCACAGTGAAAAGCAGACTTGGTATATTTAATCATGTATTGGTAGAATCGTTTTGGTTTTATAACCGCTTTGCCAGCCTGTATCGCCACCATAGAAGAAAATTGGCTATGGCTTCCTTAGAGCAGTAATAAACAGATAGCTACAATTGATGCACACAAAATGCCAAAAACAGGCATTTTGGCGCTGACTGCAACACCATGCAGCAAGTGCATGACATGGATGTGAAAAGTAACACAGATACCAAATTTTGTTAAAAAATAGATTGAAATACTTGCATTCATACTATAATTGTATTATACTTAAAAAAAGAGAAAATTAACGGGGGCAGTTTGCATAAACAGATTTATGCAGGAAAGGAGTCACTATGAATGTATCATCTTATAGTAGCTTATATCATAAGTCCGCCAATAAGACAAATTCAATATACGGTAAAATAGCCAGCGGGAAGAAAATCCAGTCGGCTGCCGATGATGCGGCGGGTCTTGCAATTGGCCGCAAAATGAAGAAGCAAAGCACCGGACTTGATGTAGGCGCTTACAATATTTCAAGCGGCATTGGTGTTGCCAATATTAAAGACGGCGCATTAGGAACAATGCAGGATTCCCTACAGCGGATTTATGAACTTAGCGTTCAAGCGTCCAATGGAATATATGGTTCTTCAGAGAAACAGATGATTCAGGACGAAGTTGACCAGCTTTTGCAGGATATTCAGCGAAGCGCGGTTGGCACAGAATATAATAATATGAAATTAATGGATGGAAGCATGGCTGATATGCATATTGCCTCCAATCCTGACGGCACTGGCATGAAGATTCAGATGGAAAATGTTACGCTGAAATCTTTGGGCTTAGAGGGCTATAATGTTACAGGCGATTTTGATTTAAGTGCGATTGAATCCGCAATGGAGAAGATTAGCACTGCAAGAAGCCATACCGGCGCTGTGACAAACAGCATGGAGCACGCTTTCAATTACAATACAAGAGCATCTTTAGAGCTTACTGGCGCAAGAAGCCGCATTGAAGATTTAGATATTCCCAAAGCTGTTTCTGAGCAAAAGAAAGATAAGCTCTTATCCGATTACCGCATGGGTATGCTGCAAAAGAAAATGAAGAATGACAATGTTATTGTAAAACAGCTATTCGGTGGTATGTAAATACTTTTTATTTTTCAATGATTTATCGCTTATAATCCTTTGGGATTACAATAACTAATTACATAAAATACTCTCTATCTAGGCAGCATTATTTTGCTCGTGTTACTTTATTTTGTTCCTTTTTTATGCCTAGAAAGGGAGTATTTTATTATGCAAAAATTATTAAATATATCAGCTATTATTAGAGAAAATTACCAATTGCACAATATTTTCACAAATGCGTGCATAAATATAGCACAATTAATTTACATATATAAATTCTATTGTATAAACTTATCCAAAAATATGTTTTGTGGTTGGAATATTGGCGAATTTAATTTATGATAGATAGTAGATAGGTACTAATTTTAATATAAGTGAGGACAAAGATGATTTCAAAAATACAAGCTGGCTTATACAAATTTAAGCATATTTTAGTAATTATTACTTTTGCTCTCGTAGCATTGATAATCGGATTTAGTTTTATAGAGAAACTGTTTTCACGCGAGCCCTATTCCATTATTAGTTTAGAGAAAGGTTGGAAAGATGAAAATGGTGCTCCTTTTTCCCTAGGAAACTTTGGCTCTGCTTCTGGTGAGCCCAATCTGCCACAGCGTGTATACTTTAATACTACCATTAAAGACATTAATACGGTACTTGTGTTCCGTAGCCGTAACTGTTATACCAATATCTATATTAATGGAACACTATTGGAGGAAGATAAACCTGTAAAACCACTTTATGGCACTTCTCCAGGAAGCCGATGGCATATCTCCGCGCTCGGATTCACCGATAAGCCAGTGGAAATATGCCTTGAAGTCACAGCCTGCTTTGGCAATGCACATGGATTAATTGATAATATTTATCTTGGTAAAGCCAACGGCATTCTACGGCAAGTAATGCGCGGACGTTTTGTTGATTTTACAGTCAATGTATTTCTGATGATTATTGGTCTGATTTTAATAGGCTCCTATAGCTATATGAAGAAACATTTTAAAATTAGTGCCGACTTAATTTTCCTCGGACTTGCAACCTTTTTCTGCGCAGTATGGTCAAGTACCGAATCGCTGCTATGGCAGTTTTTCTTCGGTCATTCAGAAGTCGTACATTTGTGCGAATATCTGGCACTTGCGGCAATTCCACTGTCGTTTGGTCTTCTCGCAAGCCGCCGCTTAAAGGGTTGGGAACGGATATTTACAAACGTTTACAGCATTATTGGCTGTATCAACTTAATTGTAATCTCTGTGCTTAATGTAACAGGAATCTGGGAGTTCCACTACTCTCTCCCGCTTACACACATTCTCCTTGTAATCCTCATACCGATTATGGTAAGATTGGTGTTAAGCTATACAAACGAAGCGTCACAAGGCAGCCACCGTGCCATTATTATATTGCTATTATGCATACTGGTTATTTGTATCGCTACATCCCTGTTTAAGTATATTACTGGGAGTTATCAGAATTATTCTACATATGTCCGTACAGCACTGCTCTGCTTCCTTTTGTGCTTGATTATTTTCCAGCTCAATTTGCTGGTTGATACTTTCTCAAAGGGCTTAAAGGCGGATATGCTGCATGACTTGGCATTGAAAGATTATATGACGGGGTTGTTTAACCGTACTGCTTTCGCAGAACACCGTTATGAATATGAGCATTTAATTGCCAGTTTCTCACCGCTTGGTGTAATACAATTTGACGTTAACAATCTAAAAAAAGTTAATGATACACTCGGTCATGAAAAAGGCGATCAGATGATTAAAGCAGTTGCAGAAGGGTTGAAACAATCATTCCCTGCAAACGCTTGCAGCTATCGAATGGGCGGCGATGAATTTTTAACGATTATAACCGACCGCGATCCGGACACGGTTTATCAAAAAGGCATTGATGCCCTAACTGCATATTGTCAGGAACAAAATGCACAGCCTGACCTTGGTTTTAAATTACAGATTGCACATGGCTATCTAATGATTAAAGGAAATCTTTCATTGGAGGAGGCTATGGAAGAAGCTGATGGTATGATGTATGAAAACAAGCGAATGTTAAAAAGCGAGCAGAAGTCTTAACTTAAGACTCCTGCTCTTTTTCCAATTGTTTAAAGAACTCTCCAAGGTTGAGCAGGCATTTAATCATCACTTTCATTTCCTCCTCATTTAATTCCTTAATAATTGCCTTTATCATATTTTTATGGAAATCTCTGTGGTGAAAGAATACCTTTCTTCCTTTCTCCGTCAGTTCCACCAGTACAACACGCTTATCCGCTGCACTGCGTTCCCGAATAATATATCCTTTCTCCTCAAGACTTCCCATATTGGTAGTCAGCGTTCCAACCGTTACAGATAATTTCTTAGCGATTACAGACATTCCCTGTGGCTCGTCTATGCCGATTGCCTCAATAATATGCATATCATTATTTGTAATATCCTTAAATTCTTCCGTAATTACTGCTTTTTCCTCTATGTCCATAACATTGTTAAAAAGCTTCACCAGAAGTTCGTTCAACTCCCTGTTCGTGCTACTTCCCATATGAACTTCCTGCCTTTCCAAGAAAATATTTCCAAGGCGGCACAAACACTTTCCTTTCCATGTGGGATAGGGCTTTGTCTTTAACCCCAGACAAGCACACTAGCACCATACGTAAGACCTGCACCAAAACCGGAAAGCACAATGCGATCTCCCCGATGCAGCCTGCCGCTGCGGTTTAACTCATCCAACAGCACCGGAATGGTCGCCGACGACATATTTCCTACCCGTTCTAAATTCATAGGGAATTTGGAAATATCCGCCTTTAAACGTTTTGCCACCGATTCTATTATCCGCACATTTGCCTGATGCAATACAAAAAGGTCAATCTCCTCCACGCACAGTCCCGCCTGATCCAGTGCAGCCTGTATACAGCTTGGCACTTGCCTTGTTGCAAATTTATAGACTTCCTGCCCATCCATTTTAATATAGGACGAAATCTCTTCATCTTCTTCTGGCACAGATACTGCAAACGGATTAGAAACTGCACGCTCTTTGCAGGAAAGCACCATTCCCTTCGTTCCGTCCGATCCCTGCACCATACTCTCAATCCCAACATGGCGTCCATTGCTGCATACTTCGTTATCGTTTGTTTTCTCCACAAACGCCGCTCCTGCGCCGTCACCAAACAGCACACAAGTAGAACGGTCACTCCAATCAACAAGTTTGGAAAGCACTTCACTTCCGACAATCAGCGCATTGCGATACATCCCTGTTTCGATATAGGCATAGGCAGTATTTAACGCAAACAGAAAACCAGAACAAGCAGCATTTAAGTCAAATGCGACTGCGTGCTTTGCCCCTAGTAATCCCTGTACTTGACAGGCGCAACAAGGAAGCAGCAATTCTGGTGAGCAGGTCGCTACCAATATTAAATCAACCTCCTGGGCAGAAACACCTGCGTTTTCCAATGCCAGCCCACACGCCTTCGCTGCCAGCGCAGCAACTGTTTCTCCTGCGGAAATCCGCCGCTGCGCAATTCCAGTCCGTTGCCGAATCCACTCGTCAGATGTTTCAACAAGACGCGCCATATCGTCATTGGTTATGGACTGCTTGGGTAATGCACTTCCTGTACCGCTAATCTTTATTGCCATTACGTAAATTCCTCCATTATATCTGCTACCGTTTCTATTTTATGCGCTCGATACGCATTGCTTCCGCAGAAAATCAGACCCTCTTGCGTCCTGCCCTCCACTGCATTCACTAGCGCCTCTGTAATGCAATATGGGATTGTCGCGGGATTGCAGGTAATAATACACTGTTTACAGCCTTTGATAAATCGTTCTCCCGCAGCTACCCTCTCCAAAAAGGCATTGTGAATGGCACGCCCTGGCATTCCTACTGGACTGTCTACCAGTACAATATCTTCTTTGCGTGCATCTATATACGCCTGTTTATACGCGTCAGAAGCATCACACTCCTTCGTTGTCACAAAGCGCGTAGCAATCTGTACCCCTTTTGCGCCCATTGCAAGATAATGATCCATATCGCTTCTTTCATAGACACCGCCTGCCACAACAACAGGTACTTCCATTTCGTCCGCCAGCGCTATGGTAGATCGGATTTCTTCATCAAAATCTTTAGTGCCATGCACCGTATACGCCTCGATATCTTCCTTGTGAAATCCCAAATGCCCTCCTGCCATTGGGCCTTCGATCACTACGAGATCTGGTTTTCTATTATATTTTTTCTGCCAATATCGCGCAATCACATGAAGGGACTTTCTTCCGGAAACAATCGGTGCTATCTTTGCCGAACCCGATATCGCAGGAAGCGTCATCGGAAGCCCCGCACCGGAAATAATCAAGTCAACCCCTGCAGCAACAGCCGCCTTTACATAGTCCTCATAACGTTTTGTCGCCACCATAATATTCACGCCAATAATACCGCCATTTGCAATGGCACGTGCTTTTGCAATTTCGTCTGCAATCGCCCTTAAATTGCAGGCAATCGGGTCTTTTTCAAAATCCGGCTCACGATAGCCAATCTGTGCCGTAGAAATCACGCCCACGCCTCCCGCCGCAGCTACAGCGCCTGCTAGCCCTGACAGGCTTACGCCTACGCCCATGCCGCCTTGGATAACAGGAATGCGTGGACACAAACCGCCAATATTTAATCCGCTTATGCTCATTTTATTCCTACACCTCTAGCATGCCTTGGCACACATACAATCCATCGTTTAAAATGCGCGAAACCTGTTATAGCGCTCCGCTGCGATTTCCTCTCCTGTTTTGCCGTCATACTTTTCCAAAAACTCCATAATATGCTCTTTCATATAGCCGGCAATTGCTTCTGTCGTCTTTTTATCCGCTCCGCCGAACTCCGGCACAATTCGCTCAATTACGCCAAGCCGTTTTAAATCCTGCGCCGTAATATTCATTACTTCACTTGCCTCCTGCGCACGGTTGGCGTCTTTCCACAGAATCGAAGCAAACCCCTCCGGTGATAATATCGAGTATGTAGCATTCTCCATCATCCAGACTTCATTGCCGACTGCAGTTGCAAGTGCTCCGCCGCTGCCGCCTTCACCAATTAAGATACATAATACAGGCACTTTTAGACCTGACATTTCCATTAAGTTTCTGGCTATTGCTTCTCCCTGACCACGCTCCTCCGCTTCAATACCGCAGAAAGCACCTGAAGTATTGACAAAACTAATAATCGGTCGATTAAATTTCTCTGCCTGTTTCATTAAGCGCAGTGCCTTGCGATATCCCTCTGGAAGCGGCATACCGAAATTGCGTTCCTGACATTCCGCAAAATCCTTTCCCTTAATATCTGCAATCACTGTAACAGGCTGCCCTTCTAAAAAGGCAATTCCGCCGATAATCGCCTTATCATCATGTACTCCTCTGTCACCGTGCCCCTCAACAAATACATCAAATATATATTCCATGTAATCGCTTGCCGCTGGACGCTCTACCTGACGAACCGCCTTTACTTTCTCCCATGCACTGCGCGGTGCAGCTAACCAAGTCTGTTCCTTTAACTCCTCGCTTAACACAAAGCGAAATCCTTTATGCTTGTCGAAATCCGCATAAGTATTTTTACCGATGCACTGATGGGATTTAATTAAGAAATGAAGTGTTTTTTTCAGGTTTTCGCGCAGTACAATGCCATCTACAAAACCATGCTCAACAAGGAACTCTGATGTTTGGAATCCTTCTGGAAGTTCCTGTCCAATCGTCTGTTTAATAACACGCGGGCCTGCAAAACCAATTAACGCGCCTGGCTCTGCCATAATAACATCTCCCAGCATAGCAAAGCTTGCCGTAACACCGCCTGTTGTTGGATCGGTCAATATTGTGCTGTACAATAGTCCGGCTTCTCCGTGCTTTTTAATAGCGGCTGACGTTTTTGCCATCTGCATAAGCGACACAATACCCTCCTGCATTCTAGCACCGCCGGAACAACAAAACATAAAAACGGGAAGCTTTAACTTTGTTGCGCGCTCGATACCTTTTGTAATTTTCTCACCAACAACGTGGCCCATACTTGCCATTAAGAAACGTGAATCACAAATTCCAAGGACTGCGTCCTCTCCAAAGATTTTACAGCGTCCAATTGTAACTGCCTCGTTTAAGCCAGTCTTTTCTCTTGCTGCTGCCAGCTTCTCCTCATATCCCTGATAATCAAGCGGATTACTAACTTCCATATCCTCAAACCAAGGTTCAAATGTTTTGTAATCTGCCACCATGCGGATACGGTTCTTTGTCTTTACACGAAAATAGCCGCCACATTCATAACAGATATATCTCTTTTTCACAACTCTATCGCGCTCTACCATTTTCCCGCATTTCGGACATTTTATCATACTTTTATCCTCAGCAGGTACTGCTTCGGGTTTTTGCTCTGGTTCTGCTTGGGGTTCTTCTGCCAGCTCCTCCTGCTTTCCTTTCAACTTCTGCTCCAGCCTATTATACAAGTTTAATGGAAACTGCCTTCCCTTTTTATGTTGCGCTTTCTCCATATTTTCTCACTCCTTTACCATTACAGTTCAGCCGCAATGCATTCTTGCGGACTTTGCAGCATCGTGTAAAGTTCTAAACTGAACTATAACTCTTTCCCTACTTTCACAAAGCTTCTATCCCGTTTTTATATTATTACGTCCCAATGGCAAAAGTAAGCTCCGCCTTACATACAACCGTTCCATTTACAGTTGCAACAGCCTCACCGACACCAATTGGCCCTTTCACCTTGCCGATCTTGGTTTCCAGCATTAATACATCACCAGGATAGACTTTCTGCTTAAAGCGCGCCTTATCAATGCCGACAAAATATGCGGTCTTTCCTTTCCACTCCGGAAGCCCCAGAAGCGCAACCGCACCAACCTGTGCAAGTGCTTCAATAATTAAGACGCCTGGCATTACAGGATTCTGCGGAAAATGACCTGCAAAATATGGCTCATTAAAGCTCACACATTTCTTTCCCAGCGCACGAACGCCCTCCTCCAATTCTTCTATGGTATCAATCAGCATAAAAGGGTGTCTGTGCGGAATAATCTCCATAATCTCCTTTGCTGTATAAACTGACATCTGTGTCACCTCTTTCTGACAGGATTCTATGCATCTTAATCAATACGATTTCTTATGGACTTTGCAGCATAGTGCAAAGTTCTAGGCTGAACTGTTATTTCTACGCAAACTTCTTTAACAGAATACTTGCATTGTGTCCGCCAAAGCCAAGCGAATTGCTTAGTGCATAAGTAATATCTTCCTGATAACTTTCCTTGCAGTAATTTAAGTCGAGTTCCTCCTCGCTTTCCATAAGCCCTACTGTCTTGTGGATAAAACCGCTCTCCAACTCTTTTACGCAAGTAATAAATTCAATTGCGCCAGCCGCGCCAAGCAGATGCCCTACCATTGATTTCGTAGAATTAATCTTAATATCCTTGGCATGACTGCCAAATGCAAGCTTAATTGCTCTTGTTTCAAATAAATCATTATGGTGCGTTGCCGTACCATGTGCATTGATATAAGTAATATCGGTTAACGCTGCTCCCGCATCCTTTACGGCATTCGTCATTGCCGCCGCTGCGCCGGAGCCGTCCTCTGCTGGAGATGTAATATGAAATGCGTCTGACGAACAGCCATATCCCACAACTTCCGCATAAATCCGCGCACCTCTTGCCTTTGCGTGTTCAAGTTCTTCCAATACAACAACTGCTGCGCCCTCACCCATTACAAAACCGCTTCTGTCTTTATCAAAGGGGATAGAGCATCTTGTTGGGTCTTCGCTGGCAGATAATGCTGTGAGTGCTGAGAATCCTGCAATCCCAATCGGAGTAATGGAACTTTCCGTACCGCCTGCGACCATAATATCTGCATCGCCATACTGAATTGTCCGAAATGCCTCTCCTATGGAATTCGTTCCTGTTGCGCAGGCAGTTACCACATTAATGCTTTTCCCTTTTAAATTAAATGCAATGCTGACATTTCCAGCCGCCATATTGGATATCATTAAAGGAACTAGCAGCGGCCCAACTTTACCGGGCCCTTTCTGCTCTAATCTCGTATGCTCACGCTCCATTGCCTGAAGGCTTCCGATACCACTTCCAATTGCGCAGCCTGCCCTGAACGGGTCTTCTTTTTCCATATCCAATTTTGCATCCTCAATGGCTTCCTTTGCCGCCGCTACCGCAAACTGACAAAACGCTTCCATTCTGCGCGCTGCTTTCTTATCCATATAATCCGCAGCATTAAAGTCCTTTACTTCTGCTGCCAGCTTGCACTTATAATCCGCAGTATCAAAGTAAGTAATGCGGTCAAATCCGATTTTTTCCTGACAAACGCCCTCCCAAAAAGCTTCTACACTGTTGCCAATCGGGGTAATTGCGCCCATGCCGGTTACTACTACTCTTTTTTTCATAATTGCTCCCTTTCAAAACCCAATAAACGTTACTGTTCACTCTGTTCCAGTAACCAATAAGCGTCCGGCGCCTGCCATATGCTACAAACCAGATAGGTTCGGCGCACTGCTTTTTATATACACATTCCGCCGTCTACACAGATTACCTGACCTGTAATATAATTGGAATGTTCGCCTGCTAAAAACAATACCAAATCCGCCACATCCGAAGCATTCCCGATTTTTCCCATTGGTATCATGCCGTTTAACGCACTCTTGGCGTCCTCTGTCATATTTTTGGTCATATCTGTGTCAATAAACCCGGGGGCAACTGCATTTACATTAATGCCGCGGCTTGCAAACTCCCGTGCAATACTTTTGGTCAATCCGATTAAGCCTGCTTTGGAAGCGGAATAATTAGATTGGCCTGCATTGCCCAGCACACCGCTCACAGAAGAAATATTAATAATTTTTCCGCTTCTCTGTTTAATAAAGCTGCGTGACAAATGTTTTATCATATGAAACGCACCCTTTAAATTGGTGTCAAGCACCATATCGTAATCTTCCTCTGTCATCCGCATAATTAAGTTGTCCCGTGTTACGCCTGCATTATTAACAAGAATATCCACCTTTTGATACTTTTCCAAAACTTGTTTGACAAATGCTTCGCTTGCCGCAAAATCCGCAACATTGCACTGAATGGCTTCCGCTGTGCCGCCAGCCGCTGTAATTTCCGCAGCAACCGCCTCTGCACTTTCCTTAGAGCCATTATAATTGACAATTACAGTAGCGCCATTTTTTGCCAAGGTCAGCGCTATCTGTCTGCCAATCCCTCTGCCTGCGCCTGTCACCAAAGCCACTTTTCCTGCTAACATCCAAGCCCCTCCAATACCTTATCCAAGTCTGCCAGTTTGTCAATATTGACGCACTTTACTTCCTTGTTAATCTTTCTCATAAAGCCGCTAAGCGTTCTGCCTGGGCCGATTTCAATAAATAAGTCAACGCCATCCGCTATCATTTTCTCTACGCTCTGCTGCCAGCAAACGGAGCTGGAAACCTGCTGTTCCAACAAAGTCCGAATATTCTGATTATCTGATATAAATTCTGCCGTTACATTACATACATAAGGGATTTTCGGCTGATTGACTTCCACTTTGTCGAGTTCTGCACGCAGTTTTTTGCCTGCATCGCCCAGCAAGGCAGAATGGAATGGGCCGCTTACCTTTAATGGAACACATTTCTTTGCGCCTGCCGCCTGCAATGCTTCCGCTGCTGCCGCTACTGCCTTCTCCTCTCCGGTAATTACGATCTGACCGGGACAGTTATAGTTTGCTATGGAAACAATACCACCTGTCTGGCTGCTAACAGTATTACAAACCTCCAATATTTTCTCGCTTTCCAGTCCTAAAACTGCGGACATTGCACCACCCACAGGATACGCTTCCTGCATATAAATGCCACGCTTGCGGATTAAATAAAATATATCTTTTAATGTCATTACGTCCGCTGCCGCCAGCGCACCGTATTCTCCAAGGCTTAACCCCGCAGTGACATCCGCTTTCACGCCCTTTGACTCTAATACCTTTAAGATTGCAATTTCTGTAGCAAGCATTGCAATCTGCGTATACTCGGTGATATTTAGCTTGTCATTTTCCGTAAAACAAAGCGCTTCCATATCCAGCCCGGAAACCTCGCTGGCAAGTTGATACACTGCTTTTGCCTCCGAATATGTATCATAAAAATCTTTTCCCATGCCAGCGTATTGTGCGCCCTGACCGGGAAAAATAAACGCAATCTTACTCACACCGATTCCCTCCATTATTATTGTGAACCATCCGATACTCTTGTTATTTCCCCAGCAGATTCTGTGCTTCCTGCATAATCTCTGTGATAATTTCCTTACAAGGCTGCTCTTTCTTAATCAAACCTGCAATTTGTCCTGCCATAACAGAACCGTTTACAACATCGCCTTCCATAACCGCCTTACGCAATCCGCCCAGCGTTAGCTTTTCCAATTCCATAAAGTCTGTGCCTTCTTTTTCAAGGCGCAGATATTCACGCGTCATTTTATTACGAATGCTGCGAATCGGATGACCATGTGACATTCCGGTAACAGTGGAGTCGATATCTTTCGCCTTAATCAACATTGCCTTATAGTTTTCATGTACAATGGATTCCGTCGCTACCACAAAACGCGTACCAATCTGCACGCCCTCTGCACCCAACATAAATGCAGCCGCAAATCCTCTGCCGTCTGCAATACCACCTGCGGCAACAACAGGAATACCAACTGCATCTACCACCTGCGGCACAAGTGTCATTGTTGTAGCTGAACCGATATGCCCGCCGCTTTCCATACCCTCCGCAATAATGGCATCTGCACCGCCGCGCTCCATCATCCTTGCCATTGCCACACTTGCAACCACGGGAACGACTTTTACGCCTGCTGCTTTCCACTGATCCATATATTTCGCAGGATTTCCTGCTCCTGTTGTAACGACTTGAACCTGTTCCTCCACAATAATCTGCGCAATTTCATCCGCTTCCGGATTCATTAACATTACGTTTACGCCGAAGGGTTTATCGGTTGCTGCTTTGACTTTCTGAATTTGTTCCCGAACAAACGCTGCAGGCGCACCGCCTGCGCCAATGATTCCCAAGCCTCCAGCCTCAGACACGGCCGCTGCGAGATTATGTTCAGCGACCCATGCCATACCGCCTTGGAAAATCGGATATTCGATATTAAAAATATCTGTTATTCTTGTTTTCATAACAAGCTCCTGTTTTCTTTCTGCTAGTTTTCATCCTAGTCTTTTTTCTATTTTACAGATTCCTAGTACAGCATTTCCTAATCCCTCATACACTTAGCACTCGCTATTTACGCCATCGCCGCGTTGTCGTCAGTCAACAATGCCACCGCATTGCCTCCTTCCTCCGCCTTGTGCTGACGAAAATATCAAGCACTCAGTATATAGAGATAAAAAACGCTGTACTAGTCCTCTACGCCTTTGCTCTTCATATATTCAATAATCGCGCCGACGGTGGTTATCTGGTCTAAATCCTCAGAAGGGATGTCGATCGCATATTCTTCTTCAAATGCGTTGACAAGTTCAAATAAATCCAATGAATCTGCGTTTAAGTCCTCTTTAAAGCGTGTATCCTCTGTAATCTCTACACCCTCGATATTTAACTGCTCCTCAATAATTTCCTTTACTCTTTCTAACATTGCTGCTGCCTTCCTTTCTTTCTTTTTAATAAATAATTGTTTGCTTTATTATATTTTGGAATTTATCCGAATACTTTGACAGTCAAATAGTTTGAATATCAAAGTATTTATCTGCTACAGAATATACTATTGTAGTGGGGATGTCAATATATAATTGGAATTTTATAATGTGTTTATTTTTTGTTAGTTGAAGATAACGTTATTTACGGTCGAGTAGACATACCCCTTACGGGATATGCCCCTCACAGAACCCGGCGTGCGG
>CBCOYO010000098.1:0-13094 GCA_965114465.1 uncultured Lachnospiraceae bacterium | reverse complement strand
TAGCATTATCACAATAAAATTCTGGGATAAACCTAATCGTAGGCTGAACTGTAACTACAATTTGGTCTAAAATCAGGATAATAATTGACACTATTTTTGTGATAGCGTATAATTGTAGATAATAACGGCGTGTAAGTGCCATAAAGGAAAGAGAAATCTTGGATTCGCATATACGGTATTGCGCAGAATAAATCTTACACGCAGATAGGAGAAGGTTATGGCAGTATTTGATAGAGATGCTTTTTGGGATAAGGTAATGTCTATGTATCCGGCAGCAAAGGAGAGTAATTATTTATTAAGGTTAAATGAAGAACAGATTTGTGAGTTAAAGTCCATTTATATGGATATTTACATACCGGTGGAGGATATCGATCATTATAATGATGCACAGATTATGAAGAAAATGATGACCGCCATTGTATCAATTAGTAAATTGGATAAGGATCATGTGACGAATGGAGGTGAGGTGGTACAGCTAGTAAATTCAGTACGATTTGACGGAAGATATCTGTATATGCATTATGCGAAGATATCACCAGTGAAGCTGCGGCGGTTTGAACTTGGGCTATCGCAGAAGCAGGTTTCTGAACGGATGGGATATGGTATTTCTACAGTGAGAAACTGTGAGGATTTTCATTGTGATATGTCCAGACAGCCTGAAACGTTAAGGGCGAAGTTAGCCAAAGCACTGAATTGGGAGCCAGAGGAACTTATGGCAAATTGTTAAAGAACGTTACCGTTCATAGCAAATTAGACCGCTTGTGAGTATAAAAGGCTGTAATTGTGATTGCTAACAGCCAAAGTAATATAAACGAACGGAAGCTCTGAATGGCAATGAAAGATCGGTAAAATAAATAAATGGAGGTAGACATGAATGAGCAACTATGTTTTTAGCGAGATGGAAATTGACGCAATTGGTGAGATTTCCAATATTTGTCTTGGAGGATCAGCTTCGACATTAAGTATGCTGGTACGACAAACAGTAGAAATTACGCCCCCAAATGTAGAGATTGTAGAAAAGAGTGAGTATACAAAGAATGTTTCCAGCAAAAAAGTTTTTGTGAAAGTGGACTATGTGGAGGGTGTCCAAGGATGCAGTATTTTAATGTTAGAGGAGCAGGATGCCAAGGCAATTGCAGACTTAATGATGGGAAGTGATGGTCATGGTATGTTTGCACAGATGGAACTTGGTGAAATGCATTTAAGTGCTGTTTCTGAGGCAATGAATCAAATGATGGGTTCTGCAGCAACCTCTATGAGTGTTATGCTTGAACGAAAAACCGATATTTCTACCCCTGACACAAAATTTATGGAGGGCGGACAGTATATAGCCTGTGAGTTCCCTGATGACGACAAGTTTGTCAAGGTGAAATTCCATATGAAAATCGGTGATATTATGGATAGTCCGGTTATCCAGCTTTATCCGCATGATTTGGGAAAAGCAATCAGCGATTTATTTCTTATTAAAAAGGCAAAAGAGAAGGAAAAGAAATAAGTAATGCAGGTTGAGAGTAAAGTAGAGGGTAGAGATCGGGAAGAAAAGGACGGGAAGACGTTACGAACAGTATTGGAAATCACACTAAGTTTTATGAAAAAAATTCAGTTTGACCATGTATCGTCATTTGCGGCACACGCGGCACTGTTTCTACTGATGTCACTTTTTCCGATGGCGATGTTCTGTATTTCCATGTTTCGGTATTTTCCGCTGGATTCCATTGTGATTCCAACGCATATTTTGGAGGTTCTTCCAGAGGGACTTACGCCGCTTTTAGAGCAGATTTTAGCGGAGGCATATACAGAAAGTTCTACAACAATGCTACAGTCTTTTACAATGCTTGGTATGCTGTTTTGTGCTTCGAAAGGTGTTTATGCCGTGATTATTGGTATGAATGCAGTATATGGCATCCGCGAAACACGCAGCACGCCGATATTGTATGCACTTGCAATTTTTTATATATTGACACTGTTTTCCATAATGGGATTGATGCTGGTATTTATTGTACTGGGCAACAATCTGTTTCAAGGACTAATGTATTTTATTCCGAGTCTTTCGGTATTTTATAGGGTATTTCAATATGGAAAGTACATATGTATGTTGTTTTTATTGCTTTTGTTTTTTCTATTAACTTATATGCATGTGCCGAATCGAAAATCAAAGATGCGTTATGAGTTCCCGGGAGCAGTGTTTTCAACAGCCGTTTGGTTATTGTATTCATGGGCGTTTTCTTTTTATATCGACAATTTCGCGCAATATTCTGTAACGTATGGCAGCTTGGCAACAATTGTGATTTTTATTTTATGGCTGTATGGTACAATGAATATTGTGTTTATTGGCGCTGAGATTAATGTAGTGCTGCGCAAATATGCGGAATATGGATATAATCACTGGCACGCGTATGAATATTATAAAAATAAATATCAGGGTGATATTATTATGAAGAACAGTCTAAGATTTAGGCTGAAAAGGAAAAGAAGGGAGAATAAATAATTATGATGTGTATGTTTTGTGGAAACAGGGTAAAATGCTGGGATAAGACCACAGATGAAGAGCTTGCCTTGGAGTTTGTCAAATGTGGGTATGATGATTATGTACTTGATGATGACATTGAATTGGAGGATTTGCTTAGCGAATCTGAGCGCAGGGCAGACGAACGCAGAATTATGGAACAGGGAAGGAATGTTGGATAATCTGCAAAAACAGGATAATGTAAATCAAATAAATCAAAAAACGCAAGCTGGTGAAGGGAGGCTTGCGTTTTTTGATTTCCATATATAAATATTTACAGTTCTTTAGTTATTAATCAAAATAACATAGTCAGAAGAAATATAGGCTTCTTGTCCTTCGTAAATAATTTTGGTCCAGCCGTTGCTTTGGTTTTCAATTACCTCAAATGTAGTGCCCTCCTCGACTGTTGCAAGTACTCTCGCAGTTGCGTTGTCAGCATCGCGGATATTGACCCTTGTAGAAGTTTTGCCTTGACGGGTGTTGTCATCGGTTTGTGCATCTTCTTGATCTTCATCCGCAGAAGCAGCATTCAAATGGGTGGAGGCATTGTCAGCAGCGCCGGATGCTGCAATATCCGAAACAGGCACTTCGTTAATCACAACGTTTTCCTGTTCACTAATATCAATATACCGTGGTCTGTTTACGATACATACGATTAGAAAACATATGGAAAACAGCATAAGCGCAATAACGCCCATTAATACGCGGTTAAGCATTGTTTTTTTCATAAAACCACCCTTTCTATAGATAAGGAACCATCAGAAAAGGAACCATCGGCGGAATTGTTGTGGATCAAACATAGTATAGCCCAACTTGGATAAAATGGCAAGAAATCACATAAAATACTTTATTTGCTAACATTTTAGTAATATTATTGTAATATCTGTGTTCCCCCGTTTACACAAAATTGTTTTGCTGGTATAATAAAACGTAAAAAGGATTTAAACAATTCCTTAGTAAAATTTTGAGAAAAGGGAGTATAAACCATGCCGATTACAGACATTTTGGAGAGAAACTGCAAATTATATGGAAATGATATCTGTCTTGTGGAGATTAATCCAGAAATTAAGGAAACAAGACGTGTTACATGGAAGGAATATGATTTAATTGAGCCGAATCCCGTAACGCATTACCGCAGGGAAATTACTTGGAGCGTTTTTAATGAAAAGGCAAACCGTTTCGCAAACCTTCTAATGAATAGAGGTGTGAAAAAAGGGGATAAAGTGGCAATTTTGTTAATGAACTGTCTTGAATGGCTGCCCATTTATTTTGGAATCTTAAAAACGGGAGCAATTGCTGTGCCATTAAATTTTCGATATGCATCGGATGAGATAGAATACTGCTTAAATTTGGCAGAAGTGGATGTGTTGGTATTTGGGCCGGAATTTATTGGTAGAATCGAGGAAATTGCAGAAAATATCAGCAAAAACAGATTATTGTTTTTTGTGGGAGATAGCTGCCCTAGTTTTGCGGAGGATTATGCAAGTTTAACAGCAAATTGTTCCAGCCAGACACCAATGATATCTCTAACAGACAGCGATAATGCAGCAATTTATTTTTCTTCTGGTACGACAGGATTTCCCAAAGCAATTCTACATAATCATGAAAGCCTTGTCCATGCCTGCAAAGTGGAGCAAAATCATCACGGGCAGACAAAACAGGACGTTTTTTTGTGTATTCCACCACTGTATCACACGGGGGCAAAAATGCACTGGTTTGGGAGCTTCCTTGAAGGTGGGAAAGCAGTGCTGCTCAAAGGCACAAAGCCGGAGTTTATAATGGATGCGGTTTCAAAGGAAAAATGTACAATTGTATGGCTTTTAGTACCGTGGGCGCAGGATATTTTGGATGCAATTGACCGTGGTGAAATCCGTTTGGAGGATTATGAACTGTCACAATGGCGATTAATGCATATTGGAGCGCAGCCCGTGCCACAAAGTCTAATACAACGCTGGAAAAAGATTTTCCCACATCATCAGTATGATACAAATTATGGATTGAGCGAATCTATTGGGCCTGGCTGCGTTCATTTGGGCGTGGAAAATATTCATAAAGTAGGCGCAATTGGAAAAGCAGGTTACGGATGGCAAGTGAAGATTGTGGACGAAAACGGTACTCCGGTGAAACAGGGAGAAGTCGGCGAATTGGCAGTAAAAGGGCCGGGGGTTATGACCTGCTATTATAATGATGAGGCGGCAACCAAAGAGGTGCTGCGGGACGGATGGCTGTTTACAGGCGATATGGCAGAAGAAGATGCGGATGGATTTATCTTCCTTGTTGATCGCAAGAAGGATGTTGTAATCAGCGGCGGAGAGAATATTTATCCTGTGCAGATAGAGGACTTTTTGCGTTCTCATAATAAGATAAAGGATGTTGCCGTAATTGGGATACCAGACAAGAGACTTGGTGAAATTACCGCGGCAATTATTGAGATTAAGGAGGGCATGGAATGCAGCGAGCAGGAGATAAATACATTCTGCATGAAACTGCCTAAATATAAAAGACCACGTCGGATTATCTTTGCCGAGATACCGCGCAATCCGACAGGCAAAATTGAGAAGCCAAAGCTTCGTAAAATATACGGTACGGAAAGCCTTGTGGCGGCGCAGAATTTGGCGTAGAATCAAGTCGATTGAGATTATGTAATAGTAAATGGCTATATTAGATGTCGGATGAGATAAATCACTTTCTATTGCCAATGGTAGTAACAATGAAATTGTAGGTTTCTGGTGAACTTGAAAATATGTGTTTATTTGAATTTGTTTATATGAATGTTGAGTAAAAAGTATTATGGATAGAATTGAAAAGGTAAGAAAAATAGTAGATGAAATATTGTTACATATGACAGATGCCAAAGAACGTCGATGTGCCTATTTACATCTATATGGTGTTGCACAAGCGTGTGCAATGTTAGCCTTAAAGCGTAATGAAAATGCTGAATTAGCTGTTGTTGCAGGAATGCTGCATGATATTTATTCCTATGCAAGTATGGATTCAAATGATCATGCTCATAAAGGAGCAGAAATGGCACGAAATATTTTAAATACATTAAATATATTCAACGAAGATGAAAAAGATTTGATTTGCACAGCGATATATCATCACAGCGATAAGTCTATGGTTCATGATTGGTTAGATGAAATTTTAAAAGATGCCGATGTAATGCAACACGTTTTATATAATCCGTTATTTGATATAAAACAGCATGAACAAGAGCGTTTTGCTTCTTTGGCGAAAGAATTTGATTTAGAATGCTCCATATGTAAACATTAGTTATGGTTTGGAAATTGTCTTATATAAGATCTTTGATTTTGGGGGGATATATGGATTTATTTGAGTATATGAGGACTGCAAATCAGGAAAAAGAAGCGCCGCTGGCTGCAAGGCTGCGTCCTGTCACTTTGGAGGAAGTTGTAGGGCAGTCGCATATTATCGGCAAGGACAAGCTGCTATACCGTGCGATAAAGGCGGATAAAATCAGTTCCATTATCTTTTACGGGCCGCCGGGAACAGGAAAAACTACGCTTGCAAAGGTAATTGCCAATACGACAAGCGCCGAATTTACGCAGATTAATGCCACTTCCGCAGGCAAGAAGGATATGGAGGAAGTGATCAATAAGGCAAAAGAAACACTTGCAATGTATGCGAAGCGTACAATTTTATTTATTGATGAAATTCATCGGTTTAATAAAGGGCAGCAGGATTATCTGCTTCCGTTTGTTGAGGATGGAACAATTGTTCTAATAGGCGCAACAACAGAAAATCCTTATTTTGAGGTAAACGGCGCATTAATTTCGCGTTCCATTATTTTTGAACTAAAGCCTTTAGAAAAAGAAGATATTAAGGAATTGCTACACAGGGCAGTCTATGATAAGGAAAAAGGCATGGGCAGTTTTGATGCCGAGATTGATGAAGATGCGTTGGAATTTCTTGCCGACGTGTCAGGAGGAGATGCGCGGCATGCACTCAATGCCATAGAGCTTGGTGTAATGACTACAGATAGAAGTGCGGACGGAAAAATTCATATTACAATGGCAGTGGCGCAGGAGTGTATTCAGAAGCGGCGGCTTTCCTATGATAAGGGGGGCGATAATCATTATGATACGATTTCCGCTTTTATTAAAAGTATGCGTGGTTCTGATCCAGATGCGGCGGTTTATTATTTGGCGAAAATGTTAAACGCTGGTGAACAGATAACGTTTATTGCACGGCGTATTATGATTTGCGCTGCGGAGGATGTTGGAAATGCTGACCCAATGGCGTTGACTTTGGCGGTAAGCGCTTCTCTTGCTGTAGAACGAGTTGGTATGCCAGAAGCGCAGATTATTTTATCACAGGCTGCGGCTTATGTGGCTTGTGCGCCGAAAAGTAATGCGGCGTGTAATGCAATTTTTGCAGCAAATGAGGAAATACGCAGAAGCGGGAATCTGCCGATCCCGACACATTTACAGGACGCCCATTACAAAGGTGCTACAAAGCTTGGACGCGGGACAGGATATCAGTATGCACACGATTATCCGAATCATTATGTGAAACAGCAATATCTTCCATATGAATTAACTGGGAAAGTTTTCTATGAACCGTCATGGAATGGCTATGAAGCAAAGATTCGTGAACATATGAAAAAAATTAAAAGTGAAGCGTAGGTGCTGTGTTCCTTGCTATTTGTGGAAGTATGTACAAAAATATCGGGAGAGTTTAGAATAACTCTCCCATTAAATATTGATAGATTTGTTGGTTTTTTTGGTACCAGTTATCGCAGATGGCTTCTGCCATATCTTTAAAAGGCACGGAAATCTTAATGCTTACAAGATCCGAGTCCTTTTCTTTTGCGGCAAGGACTACTTCATACTCATTGTCTGTTGTCTTGTAGCAAGTAGCAGTAATTGCGGCTTCGCTTTTTAAATCCATACGCTTTTCGGTTAAAAAGTTGTCAATTTCAACAGTAATGTCTTCTCCGATACGGTTTTTAAAGAAGGTGAGTGTTTTTCTGCCCTCGTCGGTAATTGTAAATAATGTACGACTGGTTAGTGTATCGGATAGTATTAGTTCGGATTCCTCTAAATCAGAAATAACTTGTTGTAATGTAAAGAAATTGGTGTATTCTCGTTCTAAAATAAAACTGCTTATCTGGGCGTAGGTCAGTTTAAAATTTGCCTTATCCAGCATATATAATACAATTAACTTGTACAAGGTTAATGGATCTAATGTCATTTTTCCCCAGCCTTTCCAAAATGAGTTATTTGATTTTTTCCCATGCGGCGGACTGGAATGTACCACGCCGCTTCATTTCATGGTGGAGTGTATTAAGAACCCGCTTTTTATCCAGACTCCAAAGTGGAGCAATAAGCTGTGAACGTGCGCCGTCACCAGTTACCCTATGAATTACGATATCGGGAGATAAGACTTCCAGACACGAGATCACAATATCAATATATTCTGCAAGGTCAAGGACAGCAAAAGTGCCTTTTTGGTATAATGGTGCTAAATCCGTATGTTTTAGTACATGGAGAAGCTGTAGTTTTATACCGTCGATATGCAGTCTGTCAAGGTAGCGGCAGGTTGTAAGCATGGTAGTTTTATCTTCTTGCGGTAGTCCTAAGATTACATGTGCAATCACAGGAATTGCGATTTGCTGTAACGTTTGAACGGCTTCTTCAAATACGGAAAGTGGATAGCCGCGCCGAATAAAACGAGCAGTTGCGTCAGAGCTTGTTTGCAGACCGAGTTCAATCCATATAAACTTATCGGGATACTCTTTTTTTAATGTATCTAGCAGACAGATAATGCTTTTGTCTAAGCAGTCGGGTCTGGTCGCAATGGAAATCCCTACAACAGAAGTTTCCGAGAGTGCGCAGCGGTAAAGCGTTTCCAGACGCTTTAAAGGTGCATAGGTATTGGTAAATGCTTGAAAATAGGCGATAAAGCGGCAGCCGATTTTTTTGCTGCGAAAAGCAGATTTGCCCTGTGCAAGCTGCTGCTCTATGGTAGTGCCCTTTCCAGCAAATTCACCGCTGCCGCCTTCGCTGCAGAAAATACAGCCTCTTGTCCCTTTTGTTCCGTCCCTGTTTGGACAGGTCATTCCGGCGTCGAGAGCAATTTTATAAATTTTTTCACCATAAATTTTCTTTAATTCATAATCTACTGTGTGGTATGGCTTTCCATTCCAATTTCTAGGTGTAGTCTGCGTTATCATATATTATCTTACAATATGTGATTTCACTGCTTCGGCGACAACTTCTGCAACCTTGGGATCAAAGGCTTCCGGCATAATATTGTTCTCATTTAGCTTGTCGTCGGGAACTAGTCCTGCAATTGCGTTGGCAGCAGCAAGTTTCATTTCCTCTGTAATCTGTGTTGCGCGTCCTTCAAGTGCGCCTTTAAAAATACCAGGAAATGCCACTACATTGTTAACTTGGTTAGGAAAGTCACTGCGTCCTGTGCCGACAATTTTTGCACCGGCAGCTTTGGCAGCATCCGGCATAATTTCAGGGACAGGATTTGCCATTGCAAAAAGAATAGAATCTTTTGCCATTGTGGAAACCATTTCTGGTGTAACAATATTTGGCGCGGATACACCAACGAAAATATCAGCATTTTTTAGGGCATCTGCAAGAGTTCCCGTTTCGTGGTTTGGGTTTGTCACTTTTGCCATTTTTTCCTGCATCCAATTTAACCCTTCGGATTCAGTGGAAATAATGCCAGCTTTATCACACATGATAATATTTGTAAATCCATATGTCAGCAGCAGTTTGGTAATGGCAACGCCAGCACTGCCAGCACCATTCACAACGACTTTGCAATGTTCTTTTTGTTTGCCGACAACTTTTAGCGCATTAATAATGCCTGCCAAAACTACAATTGCAGTGCCATGTTGATCGTCGTGAAATACGGGAATATCCAATGTAGCTTTTAGGCGTTCCTCAATCTCAAAACACCGCGGTGCACTAATATCTTCAAGATTAATTCCGCCATAAGCAGGCGCAAGCCATGTTACGGCTTTAATTATTTCTTCTGTGTCCTGTGTGTCAAGGCAGATAGGAACAGCGTTAACGCCGCCAAATTCCTTAAATAGTACGGCTTTTCCTTCCATAACTGGAAGTGCTGCGTGAGGGCCGATATTGCCAAGACCAAGCACTGCGCTTCCGTCGGAAACCACGGCTACGGTATTGGCTTTCATTGTATATTGGTAAGCAGCTTCTTTGTCCTGCGCAATTACTTTGCACGGTTCTGCAACCCCAGGTGTATAGGCAAGTGATAGATCTTCTCGTGACTTTACAGGTGTTTTGGAAACCGTTTCGAGTTTCCCATTCCATTCTTTATGTAGTTTTAGTGCTTTTTCTTGAATTGTCATAAATCTTATTCTCCATTATTATTATAGTTTATTATGAATAAATTCATCTTATCTATCATCTTATAATATTTATTTTCAAATCGCAATAATTTCTTCTTCCTATTTTGAAAAAAATGAGTTATAATAGTGTTGCAGTATCTTCAACTGCATCTTCAAAAATCTGTAATGCTTCTGTTTTTGACGGAATCATTACAAAACGCATCAAAATAAATTAAAGATCCCATTTTTGATTATACTAAGCGTCAGTCTTTTCGAAGCTTAGGAACTGTCACGAAAAAACTTACCGAATAGTCCGCAGGATTTTTCTTTGATAAGTGGGCTATGTAACTGATTTTTTAGCAGTGATAACGAAGAAAAAGACAAAGAATATGGTAAGCTATTTTGGGACAGTTCCTTAGTAGACTTTGGAAAAGGACAATCCCCTAATTTAATTAAAAATAAGAAAACCAAATAAATATTATATAATATATGGAGGAAGATATGAGAGAAAAATACGAATCTCTAGCACTTGCCGAATTGCGGGCAATTGCAAAATCGCGTGGTATGAAAGGCGTTACCACTATGAAAAAGGCGGATTTAATTGAACTAATGCTTGCTGAAGATGAGAAAGACAAAGCGGCAGGCAGGGATGTAGCGCCCAAACCGGTGCTGCGCGGGCCAAGAGAGCCGCGGGAAGATAAACAAGAGGAACGCTTTCCATCAGAACTTGACAGTGGTGTGTCCGCAAACGGTATTTTGGAGGTTATGCCAGATGGCTTCGGTTTTATCCGCTGTGAAAATTTCCTTCCAGGTGAAAATGATGTTTATGTAGCACCGAGCCAGATTCGTCGATTCAATTTAAAAACTGGCGATATTATTGAAGGTAATACACGTGTTAAGACACAGAATGAGAAGTTTAGTGCGCTTCTTTATGTAAAACGTGTAAATGGACTGCCGCCAGAAATTGCGTGCAAAAGATGCAATTTCGAGGATATGACACCGATTTTCCCGAATCAGCGCATTCGTTTGGAAACGGTTAAATCCAGTGTTGCTATGCGAATTATGGATTTAATGAGTCCTGTTGGAAAAGGGCAGCGTGGTATGATTGTATCGCCGCCCAAGGCAGGAAAAACAACGTTGCTTAAGGAGGTAGCGAAATCTATCTTGAAAAATGCGCCAGAAATGCATATGATTATTTTGCTGATCGATGAGCGGCCGGAGGAAGTAACAGATATTAAAGAGGCGATCGAAGGGCCGAATGTGGAAGTTATTTATTCGACGTTCGACGAATTGCCAGATCATCATAAGCGCGTTTCCGAAATGGTAATTGAGCGGGCAAAACGTCTTGTGGAACATAAAAAAGATGTATGTATTCTGCTGGATAGTATTACACGTCTTACACGGGCGTATAATCTCACAGTTCCACCAAGCGGCAGAACACTTTCTGGCGGTCTTGATCCTGCGGCACTGCATATGCCGAAACGGTTTTTTGGTGCGGCGAGAAATATGCGCGAGGGCGGAAGCCTGACTATATTGGCTACAGCGCTTGTCGATACTGGCTCTAAGATGGATGATGTGGTATATGAGGAATTTAAGGGTACTGGCAATATGGAAATGGTGCTTGACAGAAAGCTATCCGAGCGGCGGGTATTTCCTGCGATTGATATTCCAAAGTCGGGTACACGGCGCGAGGATTTGTTGCTGAATCCGGATGAATTGGAGGCTATTAATATTATGCGCAAGGCCCTAAACGGCTTGAAACCAGAGGAGGCAGTGGATAAGATTTTAGATATTTTCGCACGTACACGAGATAACAGTGAATTTGTAGGAACGGTTAAGAAAATGAAATTTTTATAGGTTTATAAAAAAAGGCTTGCACATATCTAGGACTTGTGCTATACTGAATAAGCTGTTTATGAAAACAAATGTACAGGAAAAGTAATGATTTTAGTAATGATTTTATAGAGAGGTGAAAACAATGAGAGAAGGAATCCATCCAAATTACTACCAGGCAAATGTAACCTGTAACTGTGGAAATACATTTGTAACAGGTTCTACAAAGCCTGAGATCCATGTGGAAATTTGTTCAAAATGCCATCCGTTCTACACAGGGCAACAGAAGACTGCGGCAGCTCGTGGACGTATTGATAAGTTCAATAGGAAGTATGGCGTAGGAAACAAATAAGGTAATGCTGAGCGGGTTGGGGTAAATATTTATCCCAGCCTGTTTTTTATGCACACGGGCGTCCAGAGGAAAAATATCAACAGAAGCTGACGGACGCCCGGTGCACGAGTAGGGAGATTGTATAGAAGTTTTTCGGCAAGGAGCAGAAAAAGTATGGCGAAGAAAAAGCAGAATCAGTATTCCGGTATCGGCGGGCAGGCGGTTTTGGAAGGCGTAATGATGAAAAACAAAGAGAAGTACGCTGTAGCGGTAAGAAAGCCTGACGGGGAAATTGATGTGCAGGTTGAGGAATATAAGGGGATCGGAAGTCAATGGGGAATTGCAAAAGTGCCGTTTATTCGAGGAATTTTCGCCTTTATAGATTCCTTGGTGCTTGGGATGCGAGTGACCATGCATTCCGCTTCCTTTTATGAAGACGAAGAAGCGGAGGAAAACCAAAGCGGGCAGGAGAAAGAATCTGATTTGGGACTAATGGAAAAAGCATTTGGCAGCAAAGCGGATGATTTTATGATGGGAATAACTGTTGTGATATCGGTAATAATTGCCGTTTCGCTGTTTATGCTGCTGCCATTTTTTATATCGGATTTTATGGCGAATTATATCCGCAATGACAGTGTGATTGCGATTTTGGAAGGGGTTATTCGTATTATAATTTTTGTCGGATATATTGTGGCAATTTCATTTATGAAAGATATCCGGCGTCTATTTATGTATCACGGCGCAGAACATAAATGTATTAACTGTATTGAGAAGGGCAGGCCATTGACCGTAAAAGATGTTATGCTGTGTTCTAGGCAGCATAAACGATGCGGCACGAGTTTTCTATTGTTTGTAGTACTTGTGAGTGTGATAGTCTTCTTTTTTATCCGTGTGGATAATTTGGCACTGAAACTGGTAATACGGCTGGCACTTGTTCCAGTGATTGCGGGGATTTCTTATGAAATTATCCGACTTGCAGGGCGCTGCGACAATATTCTTGTGCGGATTATTTCAGCGCCGGGCATGATGATGCAGCGCTTGACAACAAAAGAACCCGATGAGGATATGGTAAAAGTGGCAATTGCTTCGGT
>CBCOYO010000097.1:0-13316 GCA_965114465.1 uncultured Lachnospiraceae bacterium | reverse complement strand
ACATTTTATTACGGTCAGCGCAGTAAATGCGCAGACCTACCTGAACTGTTACCAATTTATTTTCAAACTAATCCTCTCGTCCTTGACAAATTATCCTATCAGCTTCTCTGCTTCCTGATATATGATACAAAAGGGACGTTTCAACAAACGTCCCTTTTATGCATAGACTCCTCCATGCAAAAGAAATATGCCGTAGTATTTTAATTAATAATTTAATGTAACGCCTATCATTTCATATGCTTCTTTTGCTGCTGCCAAAGCTGCCTGATTTGCGTCTGCTGCTTTCTGCTCAAGTTCTGCTGCAAAGTCGTTTGCATTCTTTCCTTCGATACGAACTTGATCTTCAACGCCTAATGTATCACCTACTGCACGATACGATGTGTCAAGGAAATTTGCAAAGCCCGGAATCTGGCAGTCACCAAACGGAATCGGATTCTTGCAGTTTGCGAAGAAATCATCAAAGTATTTTCCATACTTTGTATCCTCGTCAGCCGTAACTAGGTCTTCACCATTTACTGGATCGAATACAGACTGATATGTTCTTGTCTGCGCTGTCGGATAGAAAGACTGCTGGAACTCTGCCCAGATTGCTTCGTCCATTGTAATCGGGCAAGGAATTGCCTGTCTGTATAATGGATTATCTGCATACGTTTCTACATCCTGATAAGCGTCAAGCTTTGCATTCCAGCCATCAACACCCCAACCCATCCATTTTAGAAGTTCATAAGCCTCTCTTGGATGTGTTGTTGCTGAAGAAATGCCGCCAAAGTCAAGAACGCCAAATGTATATCCAGTAGCACTTGCCGGTGTTGTATAAGGTACCCACTCCATACCACGGTTTCTGTAATCTGGTGTATCAAACAGATTCAGATATGTCCACCATGCATCAATCTGGAATCCAAGTTTTCCTGTATACGCAGCCCACATTGTTCTGTCGCCTGTCCATGCTTCCATTTCATCCGTATCGCCGTAAGGAGCATGGTATTTGCCATTTACAAGCTCTGCCCACTGGTTTACGCCGGCTGCCCACTGATCCATATGGTATGCCTTGCCGTCCCAGCCAAACTCACCAATCAGGTTATTGCCGTTAGAAATCGGATAATATGTTACCAAGGAATGAAATTGGTTAAAACCATATGTACCAGCATCTGTATTTGTCGCTGCCTTAAAGGAATCAATCATCTGATCCCACGTCCAATTGGTAGGAGGCGCATCAATATTTAATGTTTCAAATACGTTTAAATCACAATAAATTGCATCTGGGAAAAACTTAATCGGTGTCGCCAGCTTCTTATCTGTACCATAATAACCAAGTTTCGCACTGTTAATTGATGGTAAAATATTTTGGTTCTCCGGATCTGCCTCCCAATATGGTGTCATATCGCCCAGCAAAGCATTGGACAATGCAAAATCACAATTTCCAAGAATCATAAAACAATCCGGCATCTGCCCAGACTGCACAAGGTTCAGCAGCGTATCATTATATCCGTCAGTAGAGAACGCCTGTGTTTCTACCTTAATATTGGGATATTTCTGCATAAACGCATCTGCCACCCTGTTCACTAAAGCTTCGCTGTCGAAATGCATATAGGTTAATGTAATTTCCTCTGTTGTCATTTCCGGCAGCCCTGACGCAGCACTGTTATCGCCTGAAGCATCCGTATTCGCATCTGCCGCATTATCCGCAGATGCGGAATTGTCTGCACTTGCGCTATTGTCCGCCGAAGCCGCATTATCCGCATTCGCACTGTTGTTTGCATTACTGTCATTTGCTGGCGGGGTATTTGAATTTCCGCCGCACCCGCTCAATAACCCAGCCACCATAGTTGTCGCCATTAAAAGGCTAACGATCTTCTTTTTCATTCTAAATCCTCCTTGTTTATTTATTATTTTATACATCATAAAAGTATAAACACATTAAAGAATATTACCACAGTTCTTGGCTTTGCATCCCCTGATGCAAAGTCTTTAGAACTACTTTTCACAGCATGAAATTTTAAAACTTCTTGGCTTTGTGTCCTATGGCACAAAGCCATTAGATGTTCTTTTCATGCTTTATTCACCTGTAATACCGGTTCTATCAACGCTTTCTACGAACTGCTTTTGCAGTACCAGATACATAATTAACAGCGGCAGTATACTGAGCATCGTGCCTGCCATTTTAATAGATTCATTAATATCCACCATACCGCTTCCAGCAACACTTCTTGCCGTATTATAGCTGTTTTCAAAGTTTTTAAGCGATACAATCAGCGAACTCCACTGATATGCGCCAGAATTGCCTGCAAACGCGCCAACAACATATAATTGTGTTAAATAAGACTCATTCCAATACCATACAATCGAAAACAAAAATACTACCAAGATCGCTGGCGCTGCTGAAGGAATTGCAATCCGCCAAAAAATCTTAAAGTGTCCCGCCCCATCAATCTTTGCCGCTTCAATCAATACTTTGGGTATCTGGCGGAAAAAGTTAAAAAATATCAAAATAAATATCTGTGCCTTCAGTCCCTGTCCTAAGAGTGCTGGAACAATAAATGCCTTTAAGGAATTAATTAATCCAATATCTGTATAGAATACATAGGTTGGCATCATGGTTGCCTGCGGCGGAAGGATAAAAGAGAACAGCAATAAGCCGATCATTAATTTCTTTCCTTTAAACTCATATCTTGCAAACCCATATCCTACTATAGCACAAATCACAACATTTATCAATGTGGGAAGACCTGCTACCACAATAGAATCACGGAATGTTTTCCAATAATCCATAGATTTTAACGCCTGCTTATAATTTTCAAGATACAATTGACTGGGAATCCAATTAATCGAAGTATCCAGCAAATCATTGAGGTTCATAAAACTTTTGCAAATCATATAAAGAACCGGATACAGATATACAAAACCAATACTGATTAATAAAATATAGATTACTGCAAGCTTTCCTGTGCCCTCTGTATCTTTTGAGCCAAATAGGAACTTGCGCACCTTATACTTCATCTGTTCACGGTTTTCGGCACTAAGCGCCTTTCTTAGACTGCTTTCGCTGCTGCTTTTCTTTTTGCTTTGCGTAGTTGCGCTCATTGCGTTCACCTCTCTTTCTAATCTTCTTCTCCAGACGCTTCTCTCTCTTGAGTTCACGCTGATACTTCTTTGCACGCCGCTCATAGACATCTTTGCGCCCCATAATCAGCACTGCAAAGAATATTACAATCGCCGACTCGATTACAGAATACAGCCACGCCATAGCGGACGCATATCCATAGCCGCCTGTTGCGGAAAGCATTGTATCGTAAATTAGCACAATCAATGTATTCTGCTCGTTGTTTGACATAAAGATAACTGTGTAAACCACGTTTAGCAGAATCATCGGCTTTACTGTTGGAAGCGTAATTTTCCAGAAGCATTCCCACTTCGATCCGCCGTCCATCTTCGCCGCCTCATACAATGAAGTATCAATTTTCTGCAAAGCGGCAAGGAAAATCAATATCTGCACGCCAGAATACCACAATAGGGTAATCATATTGCTAAATACGCTGGTGATGCCGGCTGCAAGAACGTGCGGCAAATATTCATCCAAAAGCTGCTCTATCATCGTTACATTCATCATAGGAATGCTTGCTGCCTCTTGGTCTGACAACTGCTGCATAACCGGCCCGCTGGCAATAATAATCGGCAGGAAGAAAATCATACGGAAAATTCCCCGACAATAGATTTTCTGATTTAAGAGCATTGCGATAATCAGGGCAAACGCCACAATAACCGGCACCGCAATCAAGGTTTCTGTTAAATAGGTTTCCAGTCCCATAATAAAATCGGGGTCTTTTAGGAATATCTGGCTGTAATTTTCAAAGCCGACATATAACTTCGCCATTCCCTGCGGCAGAAGCCGAATCTTATTGAGTGAAAACTGGAAGGACTGTACAATCGGCCACAACACCAGCACAACAAGCCCTACTAACCACGGTAATATGAAAAGATAACCAACCGCATTTTCCCGCCGCTCAAGCTGTCCGGGTTTCGTTTTTCTATTCTTCATCATACACCTCCTATTGCATACGAAAGTGCAGGTACTGCCACACCATCAACAGTTGCATCCGTTTCCGCATAATTCACATAAATCTTTACGCCATTATCATATGTAACAATTGTGACACCATTGTCAGCTATTTTATGGTCGATAATCATGCTGCCTGCTACCTTTGCATTAATTTCCTTTAACTCATTGTAATAGCTTACAATCTGATCACGATACACTGCATACTCTGACGTATACACATGGCTGGAATTGGTATAAATCAATTCTGAAGGATTCTCGTACGTAATATAGAAAGACGGGAAAATTCCTGTTTCTACCAGCTTTAGGAAATATGCTCTTTCATTTGCCTCAAAATTCACATAATCGCCATACATCGGCAAAATGCCTTTTAGCACAATCGACAAGAATGGAACACTCTGATCGGTATAAATATAATCCGAATCGGAAATCGGCATATCCACAATTGCCTTCGAATATTTCCAGTAACACTGCACCGGTGATTCCAGCAGTAAATTCATCTTCTCGCTTACCTGCTTTAATGCTTCCTCGTACAGATATTTTGATATCGAACGCGTCTGCATGGTATCGCCCATTGTATAAGTAAACAATGTATTTCCCACCTCAGAAAGTGCTACTTTGTTAATGCCCTTTTTGCTAAAGCTTTTTTGCAGTTTCTGCAGGTTTTCCAATGTTTTCTGAGGCGTCCAGTATACAAACGTATTGTAAACATTTTGATGCGTTTCTTCTTTATACAGCCTCTTATCCATTTTCTTCACCGTATCAAAAGTTGTATTGGAAGTTTCTGGATTGGCACGCACACCGTCCACATACAAGTAAAAATCAATATTTTTATTTTCGCAGTCCTTCATTAATTTCGATAAATCTCCGTTGCCGCCGATACTGCTGTCTGCCTTATAAGAAGTGACAGGCAAATCATACACGCCGCCTTTCTGCCATCCCTTATAAAAGGTAAGAATATCCGTTACGCCTTCGGACGATAAATCTTTATAAATCTCCTCAATATTCTCCACAGTGGTCACTGGATCGTCTTTCTTCCACATCATCCAGTTTTCAACATCCATTCCAAGGAAATCAATCCTTGTCTTAAAATCATTCGCCACCTGTACCAGTTCATTTTTCTCCATTAAATAATCACGGTAACGCTTCGCAAGACCGGCATATGTTGCCTCCTCTCCCTCCACAAACAGAAACCGGATATTAATATCATACTGGATGCGATCCGTTACTTTTGTAACAGAACCGCCAGAATTGGAAGTCGGCTGAATATAAGTAGCACATTTGCGGAATGCCGCTGTTACCCAGTTGTAATCAGAATATGCGCCGTTGGGTGTTGCATAGATAGAAGCTTCCTCCTCACCACTTTCAATCACTGCAAGATAGCCCATCTGCTTATCCGTATGCACCATACCATAAATCGGTGCTAAAATGGTCTGTGGGTCATTATGTGTTTCGTATCTGCTCCACAACAATGATAATACATACGATTCGCCAACACCTACATCTGTTCCGTATACCTTCTGCACATAGCCAGAATCAAAACGCCCTTCTTTATCATCAAGATAAATCAGTGCTCCGTTACCATCTGGTACGAACATATATCCGTTTACCTCACCCAGCTTAGAATTTCCAAGAAGCGGGAATGCATAGATATTACCAATTTTCTTATTTTCAGCATTTTCGTAAATCGAGCTTTCTGGAATGGAAACGGTAAGGCTGCCGTCATTATATAACTTTACTTCTACCTCAAATCCAAGTTCCTGTGCCGTATAGTCCAGCTTTGCATGGAATCCGCCAGGAATTAAATCCACTGTTACCTGCGCGCCGCTGCTCTCAATCCCAAGCTTGCGCTGCAAGGTATTGGTTTCCTCTTGCAGCTCTAGCACAATTCCCGATTGTAAAAAGCCTTTCCATGTTTCATTGACATTGCCAAGGTTGTTTTCATCACGAACTGTTGACTCCATTATCTCGCCAGTTTTCTTGTTCCGAATAATTATTGAGAGCGCCGGCTCATACAAATACAGTTCATATCCGTCGTTTTCCGTTACTAAATAATGACCATTTATCTGTTTAGATTTATCTGCTGCGCCTTGACTTAATGCTGCTGCCGGTTCGCTGACGGTCTGCTGCACTTGGCTGAAATTCAAGGCGTCATTATGACCAGAACCAGAAGCCACAACCACAATGGCGATTACAGCGACAACGATAATGGCTATCATAATCCCTATCATTTTCTTGCTCATCTTTTTTTCTCTGTTAGCTTCCAATTCGATACACCACCTCTCGTACAACCGTTACAACGAAGTCAATTACTTGTGAAAACAGAATATAGATAATGCTTACCAACAAGGAAAGAATTAATACGGTAAACGCTGTAAGCGCCAGTGCCTTCGCTGTTTCCTTAACGGTAAAGTTATTGACTTCTTTCACGGATATTAAAATCAGTACCAGCATCCAAACCATTACAATAATATTTGCAAAGGAAATCAGGAATACTTCATTATAAGTTAGCACATTCGAAACAATTACCACAAAAGGCTTAATCACGATAAACGGTGTTAGGCAGTATGCATATGCACAGTACAATTCTTTAAAAAATGCCTCGCCTTCGTTAATTGTCACTACCAGATAATTGCAAAGCGTCAGTCCAATAAAGATTACCAGAACCGTTCCGATATCACTAATAATATCGTAGCGCCCTTCCCTTACATTCTTTACTAAAAATCCGCTAAAATATTTTTCAAAAATGGATACAACAATATACGCTGCAAGCAAGATATTAGCACACGCCCAGCCTGCTTTCCCCTCGCGTTTCACGCCATAACAGCCGTCAAACGGATGCCGCATAAAATATAAACTATATTTTAACTGTGCAAGCAACGGCACTTTCTGACTCAGCGTTTCACGCCTGTCGTCCTCCCCGTACTTTTTCCTGCGCCATTTCTTGTAGAAACTGATACCTACTGCCAGAAGTACAATCACAATCACTGCTGTTACCAGATAATTCCGTATCCAGATATTACGCACTTCCCAATATGCATCAGAGTAACCGCTGTGCGATTTCGCAAGTTTAAAGTAACGGAGTGCCTCTGTATAATTTTCCTCCTGCAAATATGCATGCCCCATAGCTTGATTCGCATAGTCAAACATACTGTTCATTTGCAGCACTTTTTCCAAAGGCTCTTTGCTCTCTGTATAGCGTCCCTTTGAAAACAGATACAGCGCTTCATGCAAAAGGTTGGTAAACTCTGTCGGTGCGAAAATATGTATCTGCTTTTTGTCAGAATCCAACAAATAAATTCTGTCAATACTGTCCACGGCTATCGCTTCCACCTTATTGCAAAGCCCGATTCTCTGACGCCCGTCATCACGTCCGCCGAACATAAACAGCAGTTCGCCTTCTTCATTATACTCGTAAATATAACCATCCGAATCCGCCACCAGCATATTTTTGTAATTACCGGTTGTCACTGCTGCCGGAAGGTCTGCCCAGTACGGATCGGAATCCAGCATATTTTTGCCTGCGATATTAAGCTTCTTTAAGCTTGCGTCCTTATCACCTTGTGTTACTGTGTAAATCAATCCCTCCTCATCAATATGAAGGTTTGTCGGCGTAGATGGGATATTGCTTAACATCTGCGCCCGCTGTGCATCGGTAAGGATAATTCTTTGCAGCATCTGAAACGGACTTAATGATGTAAAGTTTGTACCGAAGTACCCCAAAAACGAACCGCCGTCCACTGGACTAATCTGTACAATACCATTCATATTTCCTTCACAGATAATATACATTGTACCAGAACTATTTGCCACAACCTTTAACGGTCTAAAATCCATGCTATTGCCGTAAATCGGTGAATCGGGTCTTCCATATTCATTTAAAAGCGTTCCTTGTGTATCAAACACAAATACCTTTTTGGCATCCCTGTCCGCCACATATACCTTGTCATCTTCTGAAACAAATACACCAGTCGGCGCCTGCAGCGTCCCTTCTCCTATAATGCGCACCTCGTCACCGCCTACTGTGCTGACCAATACTGCGTGCGCACCGGAATCCGCGATATACAGGTTTCCATCATTGCCGATCGCTAAATCCATCGGCGTTACAAAGGACGTTTCGCCTACCTTTGTAATGGCAGACAGTGGATTGTAAGCGGACTGTGTTTCCAGCACATACCCATAACCGTCTACCGTATAGGTCTTATAGGGTGTTTCTGCAATTGCGGCAGAGCCAAGTACCATACTTAGACACAATACCGTCAAAAGCAATATTTTTATCTTTTTCTTCATTCTCATACCCTGCCTTTCCTACTTGATACCTGAATGAGCCATTGTATTCATAAAGCTCTTTCTCAGGATTAAGAAAATTGCGAGGTTCGGTATAAACTGTAGCAAAATACCTGCTGCCTGTATTCCCTGCCCAGCCACATTACTGTTTTGGTTCGCCAGTGTATTGAGGTAAAAGGCAAGCGTTTTCATACTCTCATCATTGACATAGAAATTAGAACTTTCCACATTTACCCATACCTGCTGGAATGCAAGTATTGCTGTTGTCGCAATTGCTGGCTTTACTAGCGGCAGAATAATGGATCGATAAATCTTAAAGTCCGTTGCACCGTCCATATATGCCGCGTCCAACAGCGCATCTGGTATCTGATCAATAAACTGCTTTACCAAGAACAACCCGACCGGCAGTGCCAAAAGCGGTAAAATATGCGCAAAATAGGTATCCTTTAAGCCAAGCATATCAATCACTAAATATCTTGGAATCATAACAGCAACCGATACAAACATCAGTGCGGTGTTATTAATTTCCATTAAGGCATATTTTCCTTTAAAGCGCAGTTTTGACAGTGCAAAACCAGCCATTGTGGAAAATATTATGGACAAAAGCACAACCGAACCAGTTACGATAACGCTGTTAAACACATAACGGCTCATTGGAATATTACTGTCTGCGGAAGCCTTAAACAATTTCACAAAATTGTCGAGTGTCGGCTTGTGCACCAAAATCTGCGGTGGGAAAGCAAACAACTCATCCATAGGCTTAAAAGCATGGCAGACAATAAATACAATGGGAATGCCCATAAATATTGCTAGGGGCAAAAGCGCCAATATAATTTTAAGCTGCCCAAATTCAAATTTCTTTGGGTTAATATTACATCCTTTATATGCCATCTCTCATAATCCCTACCTTTCTTATAAAATACAATGCCAGTTTCCTAATCTTCTTTAAACAATCTTCCGAAGAATTTGGAGAATGCAAATACAATTAACAGCAGTACAACCGATACAGCGGCTGCATACCCCATCTCATACCGCAAAAATCCATAGTCTTCAATATGGTTTACAATCAACTGGCCTGCATAGTTGGGCGTCGGGTTTGTACCTGAGAGCTGTACACCTATCGCACCGTTTTGGAATGCGCCCACAATTGCCATAACCGCACCAAACAACATCTGCGGTTTCATTGTTGGAATCGTAATATAAATCATTTCTTGAAAACGGTTCTTTACGCCGTCAATCGCCGCAGCTTCGTAAATCTCCTCGTCTGCATTTAGGATACCGGCAAGCATTGCCAAGAATCCTACGCCCATGCTCGACCACAGCGCTACAATAATGATAATCGGCAGCAGATACCGTGCATCCACCAGCCAGATAATCGGAGCATCAATCACCCCCAGCCGCATCAGGAAACTGTTTAAGTATCCCATCTGGTCACCAGAGAAAATAATCTTCCACAAAACCGTCATGGAAACAGCGCCTGTCATACTCGGCGAATAGAAGATAACCGTCAGCAGTGTGCGCGGAATCGGACTAAGCTGCGCAAGACACCATGCCACAAAAAACGAAAGCACATAGCCGCCCGGCCCTACAATCACCGCATAAATAATCGTATTGGGCAATACCTTCTGCATAAAAATATCGTCTGCCGTCAAAAGGTTTATGTAATTTAAAAATCCTTTAAATGTCGGCATCTGAATGGTATCAAAACTTGTAAAAGACAACGCAACCGCCACTACCATTGGGATAATGATGAAGGTCGTAAATAGAATGACATACGGCGCTAAGAACGCATATGCGGCTTTGTTCGCATGTTCTCTTTGAGCGGCTTTTGTTTTCTTCCTAGAAACTGTACTTGCCATTACTTACCCTCCTTGCATCGTTTAATAATCTCACGTACCTTCTCCACTGTAGGCACTTCATATTCCTGAATTGTGACACCATTCTCCACATATCCAAATTCTTCAAGCTTACGCTGTGTTTCCCGCTTAATATTCTTCTGTGCGTCGTCTAGCGCTTCTCTTACAGAACTGCTCTTAGCCCCTAGCACCACTAAGTTGTATGCGTCAGAAAGTTCACGCTCTACCATATAGCTTGCAAGTGCTCTCGGTGCTTCTAACGTCCATTCCAACTGTTCCAAAATTACTTCTTTGTCGTCACTGTCCCATGGAAGCTGTGCGAAAGCCTCACCGTTTGCCGTATTCCAATAATATTCATCCCCATAAATAATTTGTAGCCGCTGCCCGAACTCTGCCTGCACTTCTGCACTCGACCACCATTTCAGGAACTCCCAAGCCTGCTGCTCACGCTCTGGCGTCGACTCAAACAAGAATGTTGATTCTGCACCTGCGGAAGAATACCGTTTAATTTCACCATCTGCGCCTTTTACGCCTGGAACAAGTGCTACTCCCCATGAACCGTCAATTTCCGGCGCTGCATTGGAAATCATATTGTAGTTTCCAAAATCAGAAATGCCGATCGGATAATCACCATTGCGAAAATGCTGATAAAAATTCGGAACGTCTTTGGGCAGGTTGTAAATTGTAAAGAGGTTTGTCAGTGTCGTAAAGCCCTCTACAATTTCCTCGCTTGTCACCGTCGCGCGATCTACTGTACCATCATATAAATTCCCGCCGCTTTGGAATAAAATTGGCGTTGTGTCAAGGAATGTTTTCATACCAACGGTTCTTGCTGTTGGATAATAAAAATTCAATCCACGCATCTGCAAATCGGGAAGCATTGCTTCCACATCTTCCAAGGTCTGTGGTATTTCCAGCCCCAATTTATCCAAAATATCCTTTCTGTAGAACATTACTTGGAAATTCATCGTTTCCGGAAGCGCATAAATGCTCTCTCCGATAACATAAGGCATAATTAATCCTGCATTGTAGCGCTCTGCCACTTCTGCAAAATCGCTAAACTCCGTTAAATCCTTTAGTGCGCCGCGAATACCAAGTTCAAACGGAATGGAATAGTTTACACCTGTCGCCACATCTGGCGCGTCACCTGACGCATTGGCAAGCACCAATTTCGTCTGATCTGGCATTAATGATAAATCAACCTCTATCCCCGTCTGCGGTGTAAACTGTTCATTAATCAATAACTGCATAATCTCCAAATGCTGCCTCGAACGGTTTACTGATACCTGCAAATGCTCCGGATTCGCATTGGTAGACGAATACGCCTGCTCTCCAAAGGAAGTAAAAAACCTTGCAATCCCAAGCCCTGTCTTTGTAAAGAAATTTTTATGCTTAGGCAGCCTGTTTGCAGAGCCGTCCTGATACAAACAGATACAGTCAAGCGAAAAATCATTACCATTTAAGCTGTCGATAAGGTTCGCCAAATGCTGGTTTACGGAAGAAGTGCTTGTTGCAAGCTCATCAATTCGATAAATCAATTCATCCGGCTTTTTCGCAAGACTTCTTAGCTGATTTTCCGCAATGGATGTGGAAGAAAACGCCGCAATCTTCTTTTTCTTTGGATTGTAAACCCTTGCATTCTGCATAACCTGATTGAGTTGATCCGCCCATCCGTTCATGGTATCACCGATTCCCGGCAGATAACTTTCAAGAGAAAAATCACGGAATTTATCTTTATTCGTACCTGCAACCTTAGTAACTTCCAGCGATAAATCGTTGACTCTGCTCATAACCTTCTCAATGGTTTCTAACGATTCCCGAATCGGTTCCATGCTGATCTGCATGGAAATCGTGTGCTTCCCAGCCTCTAACGGAACACTGATTTTATTGCCGTCCGCATCCAGCATAGTATACAGCTCATACTTTTTCTCATAGGCAAATGCATGATTTTTAAATGCCGTATTGGGAACTTTTCCGTCTATTTTAATGTCCATAAATACCGGAAAATCTGCTTTATCGCCTTGGCTGTAATGAAATGCCAAATAATAATTTCCCGCCTGCGCCACATCAAACGAATACGAAATTTCCTGTCCGCCCTTTCCAAAAGAAGTGCTGTCAACGGTGTTCATAACTCTGTTTGACGCCTCATAAGGAAATAAATCTGGATCGTACTCGCAAGTCGCATGGATTGCAGAATCGTTGCGGTATGTAAAATCTTCTGCCTGAATCTCAATATATGCTTCACCACTTGCCGCCTCGCTGGCTGTGTACGATGCAATCTGCGGTTTTGCTGTAAGTGTAATATTGCCTAACAGAAGTGTTCCTTCACCAAGCTCAATATTTATTGTATTCTTACCCTGCTGCAATGCAATCCCCAGTGGTTCTGTATAACGATAGGTAGAATCCTGAATATATTTATTCTGCCATTCATATACCTTATCCGGCATACTAACCACTTCATTACCATAACTGTCATAAAGTTTATCCGCTTTTGCCGCCCATTTACTCTCCAGTTTCTGTTGGCGCATTTCATAAAACGGAAACAAACCATTTACCATAATGCCCGCTTCTACTGGAAGAATGGACTCACTGTTTGCCAGATAATCCAAATTCATGTAGTAAACTGCTGCCTGTGGAACTTCCAGTTCCAACTCTGCTGTTCCCTTTACACCAAGAGAAAGCACCTGTGCGCCGCCGGTATAACCTTGCGCCTCGGAAGTCAGCTCCCCGTCGCCGCCTTTGTAAATACTGCTGATATCAAATACAATATCCGTTCCTTGATAATCCCCCAGCGTGTAGCCTGCGCTAATCTTCGTATAGCCATTGTCCAACCGCTCATTCGCATAGCTTTCTTCCGCACTGGTGGTTTGTGCCGTCTGCGCGGGCGCTTCCTCTGCCCCTGACTGCATAGCTGGTAAGCATGACGATATCATACATACAGCCATTGCAAGAGCCGCCGCCCGCTTCGCTTTACTTTTTCCTTTTCCCATAATGGCCCAACCTTTCTCTCAATAAAATTTTAATTCAAAATGTTTCTTAAACATTCGCAAGAATTATTCCGAAAATGGTAACAGTTCAGATAACCCATTGAACTGTTACGTATCCAGCCATTGGAAATC
>CBCOYO010000096.1:0-13498 GCA_965114465.1 uncultured Lachnospiraceae bacterium | reverse complement strand
TTGTAACAGTTCAGATAACCCATTGAACTGTTACGTATCCAGCCATTAGAAATCGTTTCGCGATGGGCTGGATACCTCCAACCACTACATTTTATTACGGTCAGCGCAGTAAATGCGCAGACCTACCTGAACTGTTACGTGTTTAAGTATCTCCTTACTCCTGCCGGTGAACGGTAGTTTACACTTGAAATCTTAATTCCCGTTTTCGGACTTGACGCATGGATAACCTGTCCGCCGCCTATGTAAATTGCTACATGGTTAATTCTGCCGTTTTTCGCATAGAAAACCAAATCCCCTGGCTGTGCTTCCGACAAGCTGATTTTCGTTCCCAGTTGTGCTTGTGATGCTGCATGATGCGGAAGCGTTACGCCATATTTTTGAAAAATACTTAATGTAAAACCGGAACAGTCTGCGCCTTTTGTCAGGCTCGTGCCACCCCATACATACGGATTACCCACAAACTGTTTTGCATACTGAACCAAATCAACGCGCACATCCGATACGCCCTGCCCGTACAGCAACTCTGTTAAAGTCACCGCCTTTTCAAGCCGTTCCTCCACGTCTACAAATTCACCGGAAACATATGCTTCTTCATCATCCAGAAGGAATTTAATCCAGCCATTGTCCATAACCTCTACTACTTCCAGTTCTTCCTCCTGTGGTATCAGTGTAATTACAACGCTTTCCGTATTGGGTTCTTCCCGTACTTTAAGTTTCTGCGTATTTACAACTGCAATCATAGAAGCGACTTCCCGTCCACGTGTAATTGCTTCCTCGCCCATATACAGAAAATCTGTACTGCAATAGCCCTCAACTTTTCCTGATTTAATATGCGCCCAGCCATTCTCAACACCCAATATTTCACAAGCAGCATCCTTAGAAAGTTTCCCAACAAGCTTCCCGCTCTCCGAAGGCTCTTCACGAATATTAAGATGATTATCTACATGGGCGATACCAAGGTTCGCATATCCCCAGTAAGTTTCCGGTTCCATTGACAGCGCTGCCGGCTCTTGCGCTTCCTCCGCAGCAATACTCCTTGCCATTGCAATATCTGCCTGCAAATCCGCTGCTTCCGACATTGTTTCCTCAAACACAAGTTCTGCGCCTGCGGAAAGCTTTACCTCGTCGGAATTTCTTTCTGTTTCATTGCCCAAACTTTCGGATTCTGGTTCTGCACTCTCTGATTCGTCCGTTTTAATTAAATCGGCAAATGAAACAGAATTGTTCTCCTCCTGCGCTGAAACAAATCGTTTATCACTCTGTTTGGTATTTGCATAAACACCGCCTCCCAGTAAAAGGATGGAAAGCCCAATTCCAATGCCTGCCCCCATGTATTTCCATCTTAACAAATCTCTCATATACTCTAATCCATTTCTAAACTTTTACGATATTGTTACAATTTTGTTACATGGATACTATACCACCCCTGCCCCTTAATGTCAATAAAAGTCTACAAAAAAATTGGCCCAGAATTTAACAATTTGTAAACTATCTATTTTATCAAGGACAGTTGTTCGGCTGCATAAAAGGGTATTATTTGATGATATTCTCTGCCTGCTGCTATATCTGCCGTCATTTGTGCTTTCAGTGCTTCTACACTGTCAAACCGCCGTTCTGGTCTTTTGAAATGAAGTAAAAATACTTCCAATTCCGCACCGTACACATCTTGATTAAAATTATAAATAAAGGTTTCTACTCCCATTACGCACTGATTATCGACAGTAGGCTTTGTCCCAATATTAGTAATTGCGGGAAATGATTTCTGACTGTCTGCACCACCACAAAACCGCGCATAAGAATAATAAACTCCTTTAGGTGGAAGAAGTTTCTCACTTGGCGGAAGCAAATTCACAGTCGGCATACCAATTGTTCTTCCAAGCTGCTTCCCATGCACAATCTCGCCGCCAATACGATATGGTGCTCCTAGAAGGCATTCCACCAATTCCATATTGCCCTTTTTCACTTCCTCGCGCACATAAGTAGAACTCACTTCTTTTCCCTTATACAGAACTTTATCAATAATTATCACTTGATAGCCATATACACTTGACTTTTTTTGCAGGAGTCGATAATCTCCTGCACCATGTCTGCCGTAAGATACATCATCACCCGCTACAATACATTTTGCATGAATTTGTTCTATTAATACATTTTTTATATATCTTTCAGGCTCCATATCGGCAATCTCTTGGCAAAATGGATATTCAATCAGATAATCGACACCCGCATTTTCAAAAATCCTGCGCTTTTCTGCAATCGTAGTCAATTCTCCAGCCGGCGCAAAACCAAAAAACACCGCCGGCGACGGCACAAATGTAAAAACCACCGTCGCAAGCCCGTTTTCTTTCTGTCTGCGCAGCTCGTCCAAAAGCTTCTGATGCCCTCTATGGAAACCATCAAACTTGCCGATTGCCACAGCAGTTTCCTTTGCAATATCAAATTCTGTCATCTGCTCTATTATTTCCATCAAACCAATTCTCCATATGCCGCTTACAAAAGCATTTTAAACGGTTTAAAACAATTTTCTTCACAAATATATTGATACACCGCTTTTAATTCACGTTGTTCTTCACTTTCCAGCATATATACTCTTAATAAATCGCCCTCTGTAAAACATGCTGCCCCATTTTCCATATCCAACTGTGAAAAGTACAGTTTGTTTCCATTTAAAAGGAAGCGCTCCGCTTTGGGCTTTACCGTTGCACCGTTCCATCCTATTACAATGCGGTCAGATGCAAAAACATACTGCTCCAACCTTCCCTCTGCGGCATACTGTGCCGTCTGATCCAGCGTAATGGATTCTTCTACGAAAAAATTCCCTACTTTTGTCCGCTTTAATTCTGCCATTGCCGCGCCGCAGCCAAGCTGCTCACCAATGTCAGCGCACAGTGAGCGAATATATGTTCCTTTAGAACATCCCACTACATAATGTACATATGGTAGTTCCATTTCCAATATTTTAATATATGGTAGTTCTACCCGCCTTGGTTTGCGTTCAATTTCTTTACCTTCCCGTGCCAGCTCATAAAGCTTTTTTCCATTCACTTTTAATGCGCTGTACATTGGCGGAATCTGGTCGTAACCGCCCACAAATCGCAGCATAGTCTTCTCTACCTCTTTTTCTGATACTGTTACTTCAGATCGAGAGGAAATAGTACCACTTAAATCCAGAGTATCTGTCGTGATACCAAGTTGCATTTTCACTTCATATTCTTTGCTTGTATCCGTTATCATATCACACAACTTCGTTGCGCTGCCTAAACATACAGGCAGCACGCCTGTCGCCTCTGGATCTAGCGTGCCTGTATGCCCGACTTTCTTCTGCTTTAGTATCCCCCGCAGTTTGGCTACTACATCATGGGAAGTATAGCCTGATTCTTTATATATATTGATAATACCATTAATCACTTTCCACCACCGTATTTTCTGTACTCTGCGTGTCGTTTTCTTCAAACTGTTTCATTTGCAATTCTATCTGTTTTGAAATATTGTTAACAACATCGTGAAATGTGCCGTTAATATTGCAGCCGGCCGCCCGTACATGACCACCGCCGCCAAAATAAGCCGCGATCTTACTGACATCTACATATTTACAGGAACGCAGGCTGACTCTATACTCTAAATTTCCAATTGCATACATAAAAATTGCACACTCTACTCCCTTAATTATGCGAAGCTGATTTACAATTCCTTCCAAATCTTTGGGCGTAGCATCATAAAAATTTAATATTTTCTGGTCAATTGTACTTACAATACATCTTCCATCCATAAATATAATGCTTTCCAACAGCGCTCTGCCTAAAAGCTGATTCTGAATATATGTTTTTTCATAAATCGTCTGATCAATTATCTCCGAAAAATTAAATCCGTATTCAATCAAATCCGCCGCAATCCGCAATGTCTTAGGTGTTGTACTGGAATAATGAAAAATCCCTGTATCATGAATAATTCCTATGTAAATTGCCTTTGCAATCTCTTTATCAATCCATTCTTTGTCCAAAACATCATATACCAGCTCCGCCGTAGAACTGCAACCTGGAACTACGTAGTTCACATCACCGCAGCCATGTTCATTGCTAATATGATGATCAATATTAATACGCTTTGACGCGCTTTCAAAAATTTTTTCCGCCTCTCCAAGCCTTGACTTCTCGCAGTCGACTGCTATAAAAATATCTGGCGCTTCTTCTACCATAAATGTACTGTCGATTTGATCAAAATCCTGAATGCATGAAAAGCATTCCGCTGGCGGTTCTAAACAGACTCGAACATCTGCTTCTGGCATTACTTTTTTTAAATACATATATACTGCCATACAAGAACCTGTACAATCCCCATCTGGCCTAATATGCCCTGAAATCACAATGCTTTTTGCTCCCTTACATTCTTCCTGTAACATAAATTTTTTCATAATTTACTCCCATCTGCGAACTTTCGTATGCAGCATAATATATGCAGCATAATATATGCAACATAACATATGTAGCACAATATATGCAGCTTAGCATATGCAACATAATATTTACAGCATATACTTTGCTATAGCCTCCAGCCCGCTTGTAACCGTTGTTATCATTGCCGCCCGTACTATATTGTATGGGGTTATCGCAATAAGCTTTAATTATACAAGATATAGTGCAAAATAAAATACAATACAGCATTACGATATCTTGTATCTGTTTTCCTTAATGCGACAGCCCCATATTCCTTAACTCCTCTACACGGGTCTACACACAAAAGGAACTGTCGGAAAAGGAAATGCAAAATACAATACATTTTGCTATGCAATTTGCATTGCATCTTGCATTGCAAACTACATTTCCGACAGCCCCTTGTTGTCATTAAAACATTACGACAATATCGGCTGCTCTTCCTCGTTCCCGTGCTTCTCCTCATCAGCACGGTTTACTTCGTCAATGCGTTTTGACATTGAAACACCATAAGCAATTGACTGATCCATAATAAATTTTATTTCTGGCGTATTCCTTAAATTAATCTGTTTTGCCATTAAACTGCGGATATACCCTTCGGCACTCTTTAAGCCCTCTAGTGTATTTTTTTGCGACTCCTCATCCCCAAGCACGCTAATCCACGCCTTGCAAGTTTTTAAATCTGGCGCTACTTCCACCGCTACAACAGAAGTCATCACATTGATTCTGGGGTCTTTGATTTCATTGCGAATAACCTCCGCCAGAAAACGCTGTACTTCACCGTTGATACGTGTATTTTTCACACTGTTTTTTCTCATTTAGAATCCCTCCGTAATACCATTTTTAGGTATTCTCTTGAAAGTTCCGTTTCTGATTCTATCTTGGAACTTCCACCATAATATATGCTTCAACAATATCAAGCTCCTGCATACTGTCATAGCCCTCAAATACAAGACCGCACTCGAAGCCTGCTTTTACTTCTTTTACATCATCTTTAAAACGTTTCAGCGACGCAAGCGCACCCTCGTAAATCTGTTCTCCCTCGCGTGTTATCCGCACTTTGCAGCCACGCTGGAACATTCCATCTAACACATAAGAACCTGCAATATTTCCCACCGCTGACGCACGGAAAATCTGACGCACTTCTGCATGACCGATTACTTTTTCCTCAAAGATCGGATCTAGCATTCCCTTCATAGCAGATTCAATATCCTCGATCGCTTGATAGATAACTTTATACAGCCGCACATCAATGCCTTCCCGCTCTGCTGTCGCTTTCGCAATTGCATCTGGTCTTACATTAAAACCAATAATAATTGCCTTGGATGCTGACGCAAGAATCACATCAGACTCATTAATTGCACCAACACCACCATGGATGCATTTTACAACAACTTCCTCATTTGACAACTTCATTAAGCTTTGTTTTACTGCTTCCACGCTGCCTTGTACGTCTGCTTTGATAATTAAGTTTAATTCTTTTAAATTGCCTGCCTGAATTTGTGAGAACAAATCATCAAGTGACATCTTAGCCTTAGTATCCTCAAGAAGTTTTTCTTTATTCTGTGCAACAAAAGTTTCCGCAAAATTTTTCGCTTCCTTGTCATTTTGATGTGCAATAAAGATTTCTCCGGCATTGGGAACATCACCAAGTCCAAGAATTTCAACCGGTGTTGAAGGCCCTGCTTCCTTTACCCGTCTTCCTTTATCGTCTATCATTGCACGGACTTTACCACTTGCAGCGCCTGCGGATATAAAATCACCCACTTTTAATGTACCCTTCTGTACAAGTACGGTTGCAACAGGGCCACGTCCTTTATCAAGTTCTGCTTCAATCACAAGACCTCTTGCACGCCTGTCAGGATTTGCCTTTAATTCCAATACTTCCGCTGTAAGCAGTATCATTTCGAGCAGTTGTTCGATACCCTCACCGCTCTTTGCAGACACTGGAACAAATACCGTGCTGCCGCCCCAATCTTCTGCAATTAAACCATATTCTGTTAACTCCTGCTTAACACGTTCAATATTTGCGCCTGGCTTATCAATCTTGTTTACTGCCACAATAATCTCTATTTCTGCTGCTTTTGCGTGGTTAATCGCTTCCACAGTCTGCGGCATTACACCATCGTCTGCTGCTACCACAAGAATTGCGATATCTGTAGAATTTGCGCCGCGCATACGCATTGCCGTAAACGCTTCGTGTCCCGGGGTATCAAGGAATGTAATCTTCTGCCCGTTGACATTTACCGTATATGCACCAATATGCTGCGTAATGCCGCCTGCTTCTCTATCTGTTACATTCGTCTTACGAATTGCATCAAGAAGAGAAGTCTTACCGTGGTCAACATGACCCATTACACAGATAACAGGCGGTCTTTGTACCATATCCTCCACATTTTCTTCTTCTTCTCGCAGCAATTCTTCGATAACGTCAACTTTAACTTCCTGCTCACAGATAATATCGTACTCAATTGCAATATTCTCTGCTGTTTCATACGTAATTTCTTCGTTTACTGTCACAATCTGCCCCTGTAAAAACAGTTTCTTAACAATGGCTGACGGCTGTATTTTCATCTTATCCGCAAGTTCTTTAATTGTAAGTTTCTCCGGCAGTGTAATAACCTTAATCTGCTCCTCGACGGTTTCTACTGGTTTCTTCTCTGGCTTAATAAACTTACCTGGCTTATTTTTGCCTTTGATATTTTTTATTTCATTATCTTCTTCATAGATAAGGTCTTTACGATTCTTCTTATCCTTCTCCTGACTTATTCTGCGCTTCTCCTCATCTCTGTGCTTCTCAGACTCTTTCATTGGACTGTCTGGAACAAAACTGTTTTTACCAGAATTTCTGCCGCCGTTTCCGCCGTAACCGTTTCTATTATTATCACGGCCGCCAGAAAAGCCCTGACCATTTCTACCGCCTTGCCCTCTGTCGCGTCTTTGCCCATCCGATCCTTTATCTCTGTCACCACGCCGTTGCCCATCGGAATTTCTATCTTTATCCCTATCTCTACCGCCGTCATATCTTTTCCCATCAGAATTGCGAGAACCCTCACTGCGGTTATCATTTCTCTGCCCATCACGTCTAGACCCATCTGAACGTTTCTGGCGGTCAGCATTTTTATTTCCATCATTTTTTTGTCCGTCACGTCTGGAATTGTCTGACCCATGTGCGCCGTCACGCTTTTGCCCATCCACATTTTTCCTGCCGCCTGATGCTTTCTTCGCTTCTTCCGCCGCAGTTACCTCTGCCTTAACATTTTCCGTCACCTTGGAATATTTATCTTTAGACTGTTTCTCTGTGGACTTTTTATCAGAAAATTGTTTTTCTGTGGTTTGCTGTTTTTCCGCGATTTGCTGTTTTTCTGTAATTTGTTGCTTTTCCTCAGTTTGTTGTTTTTCCGCTGTTTGTTGTTTTTCTGTAGTTTGTTGTTTTTCTGTGATTTGCTGTTTTTCTGTGGTTTGTTGTTTTTCTGTAGTCTGCTGGTTTTCCGTAGTTTGCTGTTTTTCCGTAAATTGCTTTTCCGTTGCTCGGTTCTCTGTGGTTTGTTGTTTTTCTATAGATTGTTTTTCCATAGGTTGTTTTTCCATAGGTTGTTTTTCTATAGACTGCTTTTCCGTTGCTTGGTTTATTTCGGTATTGTCAGCCTTGAGAACCACCTTCTCAGCAGATTTTTCTGCTGTTTCCACTTTTGCAACCACCTCTGGCTTATCCTGTTTTGCAGCATTTTCTATTATATCTGCTTTTGCAGCATTCTCTGTCTTTACTACTGTTTCCTGTTTAGCGGCAGCAACTGCTTTTACAGCCGTTTCTGGTTGAACTAACGTTTCTGCTTTCGCAGTTGCCTGCTGTTTTACAGCAGGTTCTGTTTTAACAGCCGTTTCCTGCTTTGCTTTAACCGCAGATTCCTGTTTTATGGCCGCCTCTTGTTTCGCAGCCGCCTTTTTCTCTGGATGCGCAGGTTTTCTTGGTATCTGTGCCCCGGGAAGTTTGGAGTTATGAGGATTACTCACAACAATAATGCTTTTTTTCTTCTTTACAGGCGCTTTCGCTTCCGTCTTCTTTGGTGCTTCATCCAACTTGGCAGGCGCTTTCAAAGTGTTTTTCACCTCGTCTATCTGTCTGTCTTCTAATACACTCATGTGGCTTTTTACCTCTATACCTTTATTTTTTAAAATCGTCAGGATTTCAGCACTTTTCACGCCGATTTCCTGTGCAAGCTCATACACTTTCATTTTTGCCATGTTACTCCTCCTCACCCTCACAATTAACAGATTGTTCCAGATGCTTAATCAATGACTTTGCGAAGTTCTCATCTGTAATAGCAAGAGATGACCTCATCGATTTTCCAATTGCGCGTCCCAGTTCCTCTTTTGTCCCGAAAAAATATCGAGGGACATCATAAAAACTACACGCATCCGAAAAACCTTTCTTCGTATTGTCAGATGCATCCTCTGACACAAGAACCACCCAAGCACTGCCGCTTTTTACGCTCTTGTCCGTTGCAAATTCTCCGCTCACTAGTTTACCTGCTTTCATTGCCAAACTTAGCAGGGAATATATCTTTGATTGTATTTTATTTCGCTGTTGATTCAAATATTTCTATCTCCTTTGTCAGACTGTCGTAGATTTCTTCCGGTACTGCCATTTTAAATGACCTGTCAAGCCCTTTGGTCTTTTTTGCTTTTTTCAGGCATTCTGCGCTGGGACATATGTATGCACCTCTGCCGTTTTTCCTGCCTGTCGTATCAAGAATAATCCCCTCCTCCGTTTTGAGAACGCGTATCATTTCCTTTTTGGGTTTCATCTCACCACAGCCGATACATTGTCTAAATGGAATTTTCTTTGCCATTGATTACTCTATTTCCTCCGATTCTTCCTCGCTTACGGATTCGTTATCCCAGTCTGCATCTCCTTGATTGTATTCCATAGCATTCTCGGTATTCTCAAAAGCTTCATTATTAGAAACTTCATCCTCTGAAATTTCATCCTCTAAAGTTTCGTCCTTTAAATCCCCATTGTTAGAAGTTTCATTATTATAATCTTCGACTTCAGAAGCTTCGCCGTCTAAGGTTTCGTTCTCAAAATCCTCCGTTTCTGGAGTTTCATCCTCATAATCTTTTGTTTCGGAAGTTTCATCATCGGAAGCTTCGCCATTCTCGTATTCTTCTTCATACTCATATTCTTCCTCGTAGTAGGCATCATCGTCCTCATCATACATATAGTCTTCATAGCGGAAGCCCTCGGCATCTTTTGCCTGTGTTTCCGACTTAATATCGATCTTATATCCCGTCAGCCTTGCCGCAAGTCTTGCATTCTGCCCTTCCTTACCGATTGCCAGCGAGAGCTGATAATCCGGCACAACCACCTTTGCGGTTTTCTCATCTGGATCTGCAAATACCGCAACAATTTTTGCCGGTGAAAGTGCGTTCTGTATAAAGTTTCCGGGGTTTTCATCCCAGTTTACAATATCAATTTTCTCGCCCCGCAGTTCCTCCACAATTGCATTGACACGCGCGCCGTTAATACCAACACAAGCACCGACAGCATCAACATTGGGATTGTTGGTGCGAACCGCAATCTTGGTACGGCTTCCCGCTTCACGCGCAATACTCATAATCTCCACCGTGCCGTCCTTAATCTCTGTAACCTCCGCTTCAAACAGCCGTTTCACCAGTTCTGGGTGTGTTCGGCTTACTAAGATTCTAGGGCCTTTCGGCGTATTTTTTACTTCTAAAATATATACTTTAATGCGCTCTGTCGGGCGGAATACTTCACCTTTTACTTGCTCTGCCTCATTAAGCAGCGCATCCGCCTTTCCTAAATCCACACTGATATTTCTTCCAGAATAGCGCTGCACAATACCTGTTACCACATCCTTCTCTTTCTCGAAGAACTGATTGTACACCACGCTGCGCTCCTCCTCGCGGATTTTCTGTAAAATAACGTTTTTCGCATTCTGTGTGGCGATACGTCCGAACTGCTTGGATTTAATCTCTACATTAATCGTTTCCCCAATAATTGCCCGCTTGGAAATTTTCACTGCATCATCAATGCAAATCTGTGTCACATCATCCTCGACTTCCTCCGGCGTAGCAACAATATCCTTTGTCGCATAAACCAAGAAATCACACGTTTCCCGGTCTATCTCAACCGTAATATTATCTGCTTTGCCAAAATGGTTCTTGCAGGCTGTCAAAAGAGAATTTTCTATCGCCTCGAAAAGAGTTTCTTTGCTGATCTCCTTCTCTTTCTCCAAAGTATTGAGTGCTTCCAATAATTCCTTATTCATTTTACCTTTACCCTCCTAAAGTAAAAAATTCCTGATTTAAAAATCCAGCGTTAATCTGATAATTGCCACATCAGATTTTGCGAAAACCATTTCCTTTTTTTCTGTATTATTTATTTCCATCTCAATTGTTATAGATTCTTTGTCAAAAGATTTTAAAATTCCAACAAATTCTTTCTGTTTGTCAATCGGCTTATAGGTCTTGACTTCGACCTCCTCGCCCAAACTGTTCTGCAAATGTCGATCCTTTTTTAGCGCCCTTCCAAGCCCTGGGCTGGAAACTTCTAATGTATATGCATCAGGGATAAAATCTTCCGTGTCAAGCTGCTGTGACATTGCACGGCTGACATTTTCACAGTCAATAATACTTACGCCCTCTGGCTTATCAATATAAGCCCTTAAATACCAAGTACCTCCTTCTTTCACGTACTCAACATCATATATTTCACAGCCGTTTTCTGCAGCAATCGGCTCTAAAAGCGCTTCTGCCCGCGCTTCATAAGTATCTTTTTTTGCCATGCCCTCACCATTCCCCTTTTCATCTTTTATCATGAATAAAAGAGCGGACTTGCAAGCCCACTCTTTATCATCTAGCATCATTGAAACTATCCCTATTTTATCACTTTATCCTTGAAAAATCAAGACTTTTATCCAATTTTTTCTAAAAGCCTGTTATAATTCGTAACAGTTCAGATAGCCCATTGAACTGTTACGTATCCAGCCATTGGAAATCGCATCGCGATGGGCTGGATACCTCCAACCACTATATTTTATTACGGTCAGCACAGTAAATGCGCAGACCTACCTGAACTGTTACTATAATTCGTCATCCTTGTCGTCCCTAAGTCCATATTCTTCCATATAGTGCTTTCCTAAACCGTTCCCTCGATTTTTCTGCCAGTCGATTCCGCTTTTCAGCCCAAGCGCTGTAACTGCACTGATTATTAAAATGCTTACCAAGATTTGAACAATCAAATATCTCTCCCTTTTTCTGCACGGATCTGCATATAAGAAAAGCCATACAGCAACTGCTTTTACTAGGCTTCATTCATAGGAAGCTTGTATACTTGTTCCTCATGGCCATTTAATTTGGGTGTGGAACGCTCTTTTAATGATTCATATGTTTTCAGTGACAGAATACTCTTGTACGCTGGACGAATAATTTTATCTACATTAATCAATTCTTCCATACGATGTGCACTCCAGCCGACTATACGCGCAATTGCAAAAATCGGTGTGTACAGTTCCATTGGAATATCCAACATACTATAAACAAAGCCGCTGTAAAAGTCTACATTGGCACTAACGCCTTTGTAAATACGGCATTTTTCCGCAATTACTTCCGGAGCAAGTTTCTCAATCATAGAGTACAATTCAAAATCTTTATGACGCTTTTTCTCATCCGCAAGCCGCTCTACAAAGCCTTTAAATACAAGCGCTCTCGGATCAGAAATCGAATAAACCGCGTGGCCCATTCCATAAATTAAACCGCTTCTGTCAAATGCTTCTTTATTTAAGATACGATATAGATATTCCCGCACCTGTTTCTCGTCGGTAACGTCATCCACATTGCGCCTTAAATCCTCCATCATCTGTACTACTTTAATATTCGCACCGCCGTGCTTAGGCCCTTTTAAGGACGAGAGCGCCGCCGCGATTACGGAATATGTATCCGATCCGGAGCTTGTAACAACTCTTGTTGTAAATGTGGAATTATTGCCGCCGCCATGTTCCATATGCAGTACCAGCGCAGCATCCAAAACTTTAGCTTCTATCGGTGTATATGCCATATCCGGCCGCAGCATACGCAGAATATTTTCCGCGGTCGACAGCTTCGGGTCAGGTCTGTGAATATATAAACTATCATCACATTCATAGTGATTGTACGCATGATATCCATATACAGAAAGCATAGGGAATACACTGATTAGCATTAAGCTTTGCTTTAGCACATTTTCCAATGAAATATCTGAAACATTATCATCATAGGAAGCCAATGTCAGCACACTCTTTGTCAGCGAATTCATAATATCATGACTCGGCGCTTTCATAATAACATCACGCACAAAGTTTGTCGGCAGCGTCATGCTGTAGCCAAGCATTTTCTTAAACTCCAATAACTCATCTTTGTTGGGCAGACTGCCAAACAACAGAAGGTATGCACACTCGTCAAATCCAAAACGGTTGTCCTTCTGAAAGCCTCTTACCAAATCAAAGATATTATAGCCTCTATAGTAGAGCTGCCCCTCGCATGGCACACTCTTTCCGTCCACTTCCTCAGAGGATTTAATCAGGGAAATATTGGTAAGCCCTGACAATACCCCTTTACCATTTTTGTCACGCAGCCCGCGCTTCACGCCATAGGTATCAAATAATCCTACGTCGATTTCATTGTTGTCCACGCATACCTTTGTATATTTATGCGTAAAATTTCTAATCGCTTCTTCGCTTTTTTTCCCCATCCATGACACCTCTTATCTCTAATTTTTTATGCTGGCGCGGTATTTTTATTATAAAAAAGCCTTGCCGTTTTCACGTTATCTATACTATTATAATGTAAAATGCACCACTTAACAAGATAATAAATATTAATTTTCTGTAACGAAAGCAGTATCCTTGATTTTATATTGCGAAAATCGCTGGTTCGCTGACCCAAATAAAAAAACACTACAATGCCGAAACATCCGGTATTTGCAGTGTTTTAGTTGGGTTGGGCTGTTCTAAAAACAGTCAACAGCTCGTAGGGGAATCGAACCCCTGTTTCCGCCGTGAGAGGGC
>CBCOYO010000095.1:0-13608 GCA_965114465.1 uncultured Lachnospiraceae bacterium | reverse complement strand
GGTTCAGCGGCTTGCTCGTTCTTTGTTTCTTCCACTGTTTTTATTGGAGCGGACTGGATTGGCTCGGCAGCTTGCTCATTATTTGATTCTTCCACTGTTTTTATTGGGGCGGGCTGTATTGATTCAGCGGCTTGCTCATTATTTGATTCTTCCACTGTTTTTATTGGGGCGGGCTGGATTGGTTCAGCGGCTTGCTCGTCCTTTGATTCTTCCACTGTTTTAATTTGCTTTGACTGTATCGGCTCAGGAGCTTGCTTATTCTCTGACTCTACTATTTCCTCCTGCAATTCTGTTTCCGGCTCTACAACTGCCGATTCATCCATTCCACTTAAAGATAGGAAATCATCAAAATCTATTTTATTAAAATTATCAACTAGAAACTGCATGGTATTCCAGCATTCTCTTGAAGCGTACAGTACTGAAGGAATCACACCTGCCTTTGCCCATAAATAGATATCATAATGCCACAATACTGCATTATTTCTTTTATGCTTATCCTCAAAATGGCAAATTTGCAGGATACTTCCCTCTTCATTCCACTGAAGCGGACGAATAATTTTTTTATCCATATCATAAACCGTGCCATCTTTTAAGAAAATCTTTTTATTCCGGCATCGTTCTCCTAATCCGGCAGCTTCTTGAGCATTCGGCAGATTGGAGGTTGGAAGATTTGGAAGAATTTGCAGTGCTTCCTCCTGATTCAAATAATCCCAATATACTGTTCCAGAGCGAACGCGAATTGCGCCTCTTTCAGGTCTGGTATCCAGCCGATAAAACCGATTAATATAATTTTGGGTCATTGGAATAAACACATCTGTTGCCCTGTGATGATACCATGTTCCGTCCATACTTACCAAACGGATAAACCCATTCATTCCATTAATCCAACTGCTCGGCGACTGGAATATATTCCAAATGGCGTTTTCCATCTGACAGCATTTGTCGCTTACGTCCTTCTTATCCATAATGCTCCATTTTTTATCCATATGTCCTCTCATTTCTGCCGCTTAGCGGCGATATCTTCTATAATATAAGATATCTATATATAAAATAAATATAAAATTATGCTATCCCTACCGTTACAATTGGTTTCATAACATCCTCCTGCATGGCATAGCCGTTGAGCAAAACCTCCTGAACAACACCATTTACAATGCTTTCCGATGTTTTAATATATTGACGGGAATCATATTCTTCCCCGATTACTGTTTCGATTTTTTCATAGTGTTCCTTACGAATATTGGTAATATTATAAACACCGATGCACAAATCAAAAAACTTCGCCAATATCCGAATATTTTCTGCGTTTCGATCTGTGTTCATAATTTCATCTTTAATAAATTTCCATAGCTGTTTTATGCCATTTTTGTCTTTTCCCAATGCAATAAATGATTTAATATTCCAAGAACCACACAGATTTTTTAAAAAATCTTTCTGACTTTTATCCAACATAGAAATATCTTTCCATATTTCGCCAAGTTCTTCTAAGGGTTCAAACTCCTTTTTGTGATTTTGAAGCTGCTTTGTCAATTCATTCTTTGCATCTTGGACTTCTCCCATTTCCTGTTCTAAAAGGAATTTTTCTTTTTCAAGCATCCGGCAGTTTACATGCAACCGTTCACATTCAATTCGTGCCTCATCAAGCTGATGCTGTAAAATCCGCTTTTCTGCTTCTAACCCTTCTATTTTTCTGCAATATAAATCTTCTTGTTCTTTGTCAAGCGCCGCGATTACCTTAATATGCTCTTGGACTTCTTTATCCTTTAACAGTTCAAATAAAATATTTTTCAGGCTATGTTGTAATTCGTCCATATTTTACTCTCCCGTTTCTATGTATCCTGTTAATGCATAAGCCTCAATATCTTTCCTATTTTATCATACAATTTTAAAATATACAATACGAGAAACCGGATTTTTCTTACAGTATATTGCAATTCAGTAACAGTTCAGATAGCCCATTGAACTGTTACGTATCCAGCCATTGGAAATCGCTTCGCGATGGGCTGGATACCTCCAACCACTATATTTTATTACGGTCAGCACAGTAAATGCGCAGACCTACCTGAATTGTAACGCATCAAGCCATGCAAAATCGCTTTGCGGTGGCTTGATGCCTCTCAGTCACTATGCTTTCTTACGAGGCTGTCGCATTAAGGAAGATATATACAAGATATTACAACAACGTTCTGCGTTTAACACTATATCTTGTATAATCAAGGCTTATTGCGACAGCCTCTGGAAAATGCGGCATATCTATCTCTCCTTACACAAGTTTGAATACCGCTACAATAATACAAACAGTGGCTATTATCAATGATACAATAATTCGTGAAACAGAAAAGCTGTATAGTTTTTCCGGGTTAAAAATATCATAGCGCACTGTAACAGTTGTACCGATTTGTGAAGTCATGGACACTTGTATACGATTTGCAGATTGATAAATTTTTCCATTAACATTATAAGAAACTATCGCCCATTTTGAATTGCGGGCTTTGGCTGTTTCTGGATTCGGCATTTTGACAGAAGTAATAACCCCTGTGGTTTGTGCTGATTTATTCCGCTTTAAAAGAAAACAAATACTATTTATCAACGTAAAACATAGTGCAGCTACCGCTATGATATAAAGAAAAATAATATCACTTTCCATAACTTGACTCCTTTTCTATGCTAAATCTGCCTTATCATAATATTTCATAGACATAAAAGCTGATATTGCCAAAACCATAAAACTTATCAAAATAATCCCAGCATAAATCAGAATTAGGGAATAGTCGAAAAAGAAAACCAAATCCAATTGATTCATTCTTAGAAGCTGCGGCAGGATAAATGGAGAAGCCATAATAATAACCGCAAAGACAAATTTTGTTTTTTCATATCCGAATTTATACTGTACCGGCAGGTAAATACCAATAAACACAGATATAACAAAAAACATAAGCACCAACAAATTCATATCCAAACTTCCCAATTCGGGGATAATTAAGGTTTCGATTCCGAAAATAATACAACAAGCCAAGTAAATCACTATGCAAAAAACATATTTTGACAAAACTAACATTTTCCGTGAAAACGGGGCAACGCATAGTAATGTAGCAGCTTTGGGAAATTGGTATTCTTTCAGCGATAAATATTGCAAAAGCATAAAAACTGTAAAGATGATTGACAGAATAAATCCCAAAACACCTGTAAATTCTGGTGTCCTCCAAAGCATAAAAGGCGGAATAAGAACTGCAGCTATTAACATGATAAAAACATACTTTTTTACAATCAGAAAATCCTTTTTCAACAAACTGAATAACATCATTTTTTGTTCCCTCCTATATTGGCAAGCATAATATCTTCAATCGTAGGTCGTTCAATAATAATGTCTGAAAAATAACGTTGTATTTCCGTTGCGTGTCTTGTGACACCTGTAAATCCAAATGCTGTTTCCGATATGTTTAAAAAATATTTGCGCACATCATCGGTAAGCTGTCCCATATCACCTTTCACAATTCGGTATGTGTCAAGCAAAGCGTCTTTTTCTTCCTGAAAAACAATGCGCCCCTTGTCAATCATAATAAGCATATCTGCTATCTTATCAAGGTCGGAAGTAATATGTGTTGAAAAGAAAACCCCCTTGCCGCCATTTGCCATGTAATCTGTTAGGATTTTTAAAAGCTGGTTTCTGATTAATGGGTCAAGTCCGCTTGTAGGTTCGTCCATAATCAATAATTCTGCATTATGAGAAAGGGCTAATGCAAGTGCATACTTCATTTTCATACCTTTGGAGAGCATATTGATTTTTTGTTTTGGGTCAAGTGAAAACATATCCATATAACGTTTAAAATCCTGTTCAGACCATGAAGTATACGCCGATGAAATGATGCTTTTCATTTCAGCTAAAGTAAGTTCATCATAAAAACAGCCATCATCTAAGACAACGCCTATTCGGTCTTTAATCTGCTTTTCATTTCTGTCCATGTCAAGACCAAAAAATTGGATATTACCGGAACTTCTGCTCGTCAATCCCAAAAGTGTACGCAATGTGGTCGTCTTACCAGCTCCATTGATACCAACAAAGCCTGTTATACATTCCTCTGGCAATGAGAATGTCACATCTTTTAGAGAAAAGTCCCCATACGACTTGCTCAACCCATCTACTTTCAAAATATTGTTCATTTCAATCCTCCTCGTAAAGAATATCCATCATGGTATTAAGTTCCTGTTTGGATATTTTTAATGTTTTTGCTGTTTGAATCATGTCAATCATTTTTTCCTCTACAAGCCGACGTTTGGAATCACGGAGCAATTCAAGATTACTTGCTGATACAGATGTTCCTATTCCTACTTGGCTTATGACAAACCCCTCTTGTTCTAATTCTTCGTAAACTCGCCGGATTGTTAGGACGCTTACTTTCAAATCATTTGCAAAAGCACGGATAGACGGAAGTAAATCGCCCTGTTTCAATTCTTCTTTCAAAATTGCGTCTTTGATTTGGTCTTTAATTTGTTGGTATAAAGGTTTGTCGGAAGTATTGGATATTAGTATTTTCACTATTTCCCTCCCTCTGTTTTTAATGTGCTATTTAATAATACACACTATATACTATATGCACTTTATTGTCAATAGATTTATGAGAATATATCAAGATATAATGTGTGGGATTCCATAGTCGTCGGCATTCGTGGAAAAATCCAAAAATTTTAATTTTACCACAATGCTTATCTTTGGTCTTTGATTCGGAATCGTATGGTGCGGGTGGTCTATCTTAAGCAAGTCCACTCTTACCGCTATATTTTCCAGAATATACATTGTAAATGACCAACAAATTTATGAATTAACAGATTTTATGTCAAATTATACGATAATTTCCACGAAAACCTTGTATTTCGTTAAAATTTATGGTATAAAAGTAGATATGTTTACCGAATAACAAAATGGCAGGTGATTGAGACGAAACGGATATACACAACACAGAACGTATATGATGCCCTCCAAGACAGACTTCGGTTTATCTTTGAGGAATTTGACAATATTTATCTATCCTTTTCTGGTGGTAAGGACAGTGGACTACTGTTAAATCTTACATTGGATTTTCAGAAAAAATATTTTCCCAACAAAAAAATTGGTGTATTTCATCAAGACTTTGAGGCGCAATATACTGTGACCACAGAGTATATTGAACGCACTTTTCAAAAAATCGAACATGATGTAGAACCTTATTGGGTATGTCTTCCCATGGCGACAAGAACTGCTCTAAGCAGCTATGAAATGTTCTGGTATCCTTGGGATGATACTATGCAGTCAGCATGGGTACGTCCAATGCCAAATCATCCCTATGTTATCAATTTAGAACATAATCCCATCGCCACTTACCGCTACCGAATGCATCAAGAAGATCTTGCCAAACAGTTTAGCCGCTGGTACCGCAGTTCACATGAATTTAAGAAAACCGTCTGTCTGCTTGGTATCCGCGCCGATGAATCGTTACAGCGTTACAGTGGTATTTTAAATAAAAAATACGGCTACAATGATATCTGCTGGATTAGCAAACAATTTAAAGATGTATGGTGTGCATCTCCTATCTATGACTGGTCATTAAGTGATGTATGGCACGCCAATTATAAGTTCGGCTACGATTACAACCGCCTGTATGATCTTTATTATATGGCAGGATTAAAACCAGATCAAATGCGTGTCGCTTCGCCATTTAACGACTACGCGAAAGACAGCCTGCACTTATACCGCGTGATTGACCCTGAAATCTGGGCTAAACTTGTAGGACGTGTACAAGGCGCTAACTTCGGTGCTATCTATGGCAGAACCAAAGCAATGGGTTATCGCAATTTAACACTGCCAGCCGGCCATACATGGGAATCATACACGAAATTTCTGTTAAGTACACTGCCTGCAAGGCTGCGGAATAATTATATAAAAAAATTCAAAACATCCATGGAATTTTGGCACACGGTCGGAGGCGGTCTTGAAGAAAGTGCCATTGAAGAACTAATTGCACACGGCTACAATATAAGGCGGAACGGAATATCCAACTATACCATAATGAAGCATTCCCGCATTATTTTTGTCGGTAAGATTCCCGATCATACCGATGATATTAAATCGACGAAGGATATTCCAAGCTGGAAACGCATGTGCTATTGTATCCTGAAAAACGATCATATTTGCCGTTTTATGGGATTTGGCCTGACACGGCAGCAACAGCAGACCATTAATCTGTTAAAACAAAAATATAGTAATGTAGGTGAATCATAATGTCATTTGAAAGTCCTGTATATCATGTAATTTCTGTTCCTATCGAAAAAATCAAACCAAATACATATAATCCCAATTCTGTAGCACCGCCTGAGTTGAAACTGCTCTATGACAGTATCCGGCAGGACGGCTATACAATGCCTGTTGTCTGTTACTATGACAAATCGGAAGACAGCTATATTATTGTTGACGGCTTCCACCGTTACCGCATTATGCTGGATTATCCCGATATTTATGAAAGAGAACAAGGTCATCTTCCTGTTTCTGTAATCGACAAGCCCTTAGATTACCGCATGGCAAGCACAATCCGCCACAATCGTGCCAGAGGCTCGCATGATGTCGATCTAATGAGCAATATTGTGAAAGAGCTGCATGAGCTTGGGCGATCTGACGCTTGGATTTCCAAACATCTTGGGATGGATAAAGATGAAATCCTACGCCTAAAGCAAATCACAGGGCTTACTGCAATGTTTAAGGAAGTGGAATTTGGCAATGCATGGCTTCCGGCTGATGATAGTGAGAATGAATTAGATCCCGAACTACCTCTCCTGCCATAACTAATCCCGCAGCAGAAGGGACAAAGGCAATGCTTCCGGTTGTGCGCCTTCTTCCTGCTGCGTTTTCTCCATTTTCAGGAAATTGGTTGTTCTTATCTTTTTCCTGAAATTCCTTATATTGCAGCGTCATCGCCTGCTCCTTGGAATACACCACTTTCAAATGTGTAATGCCCCTTTTTTTTAATTCCCGCCGCATCACTTTTGCCAATGGGCATACACTTGTTTGGTAAATATCCGCCACACAGAACGCAGCCGGATCTAATTTATTTCCAGCTCCCATTGCACTGATAATTGGAGTTCCTGCCTTCTGTGCCTGTACAACAAGCTGAATTTTTCCCGTTATTGTATCAATCGCATCTACAACATAATCAAACTGTGTAAAATCAAATGTATCTGCTGTTTCCGGCAGATAAAAAGTTTTATATATATTGACAACCGCTTCCGGATAAATATCCAAAATCCTATCCCTCGCTGCCTCAACCTTATATTTGCCAATACTGCTCCTTGTTGCAATAATCTGCCTGTTTAAATTGCTTTCGCAGACTTTATCATTGTCAATTAAATCCAACGTTCCAACACCGCTTCTAGCGAGTGCTTCCACAACATAACCACCTACGCCGCCAATTCCAAACACAGCCACTCTAGCCTTAAATAACCGCTCGATGCCCTCTGCACCAATTAACAGTTCTGTTCTTGAAAGCCATTCTGCCATTTTGATTCTTCTCCTTTTTTCAATTCTATTCCTCATCCATTAGATAACTGTAATTATCCAAAAAATGATGTTTTATACCATCCTTTTTATATGCAATAACCGTACTTAAATTTACGTTTTCTACGCTTTTAAAAATATTATTTTCCACAAAAGGATTTATCTGTTTTAACTGACGAATTAAATTCTTAACTTCCTGCCGCTTGGAACTGTTTTCATAATCCTTACTGTTTTCACTCTCTGCGGCGCATCGCTCAGTAAATTTACAAGCACACTGTAAAAATGTTAAATTATTATAGTCTTTCCATGCCTTAATACTGTCCTCCCGTATTAGATACATTGGGCGTATTAATTCCATTCCTGCAAAATTCGTGCTATGCAGTTTCGGCATCATTGTCTGCACCTGCGCACCGTAGAGCATTCCCATTAATATAGTTTCAATTACATCATCAAAATGGTGTCCCAGCGCAATTTTATTACAACCCAATGCCTGCGCCTGACTGTACAAGTACCCCCGCCGCATTCTTGCACACAAATAACATGGTGATGTTTCAATATGAAAAACAGACGCAAAGATATCCGATTCAAAAATCGTAATTGGAATATGAAGCCTTTTCGCATTTGCCTCAATAAGCTGTCGATTCTTGCGATTATAACCAGGATCCATTACCAGAAATTCCACCTCAAAAGGAAATTTATTGTGCCGCTTCAATTCCTGAAACAGCTTCGCCATTAACATAGAATCTTTTCCACCTGAAATGCAGACGGCAATTTTATCCCCCTCCTCGACCAACTGATAATCTCGTATTCCCTTTGTAAATTTACACCAGATATTTTTGCGAAACCGCTTCCGCAAATCCTGCTCGATTTCCTTGTAACTTTTTTCCTCCATATCCTTGCTGCCCTTTCTATTTCCCAAATTATCCATGCTGTACTGCAATCAAATGATGCGTTGATACCCGCTTCGCGCAACTCTTTCATTTTCCAAAATTATCCATACTGTACTGCAAACGCCTGTAACGCATCAAGCCATGCAAAACCGCTCCGTGGTGGCTTGATGTATCTCAATCACTACGATTTCTTACGTGGCTTGTAAAGCCATAATTTACAGCATCGTGCAAAGTCCTAGTCTAAACTGTAACCCTGTATCTGCGATTATAGCAGAAACTTTTGATTGTGCAATAGATGTGCGATAGAAATATAAAAAAGCATTGACGAACACCGCTTTTTTCTCTATCATAAGATAAGGAACTGCTGCAAAAACAACTTTTCTCATAAATCTTTGGCAGTTCCAAATTGGCATTTGTGTCTGATAATACAAAATAGGAAGGAATATGCAAATGAGTGAAAAAAAAATTATGCTGGGCAACGAGGCAATTGCCCGCGGTGCATATGAGGCAGGCGTAAAGGTATCGAGTGCATACCCTGGCACGCCAAGCACTGAAATCAGTGAAAATATTGTAAAATACCCCGAAATCTACGCAGAATGGGCGCCAAATGAAAAAGTCGCTATGGAAGTCGCAATCGGTGCGTCAATCAGCGGCGTGCGCGCAATGGCATCTATGAAAATGGTTGGTGTCAATGTTGCAAGTGACCCGCTTTACACTGTTTCTTATATTGGTGCAAACGGTGGTCTTGTGCTGGTAGCGGCTGACGACCCAGGACTTTACTCCTCGCAAAACGAACAGGATTCTCGCTGTGTGGCAAGAGTGGCACAAGTTCCCGTGCTAGAGCCGTCCGACTCACAGGAAGCAAAAGACTTTACAAAACTTGCCTTTGCATACAGTGAAAAATATGACACACCCGTAATGGTGCGGATTACAACAAGACTTGCACATTCACAAGGCGCTGTAACTTTAGAAGAACGGCAGGAAATTCCCGATAAGCCTTATGAACGTGATATCAAAAAGCACGTGATGATGCCAGCGCAGGCAAAAGGACGCCATATCCATGTAGAAAAACGTCTAAAACAAATGGCGGAGGATGCGTGTACATTTGAAATAAACAAAGCAATTTACAAGGACACCGCTATCGGCGTTATTACAAGCGGTATCCCTTATACCTATGTTGCGGAAGCGCTGCCCAATGCCAGCGTACTGAAATTAGGACTTGTTCACCCGCTTCCACGCAAATTAATTGAAGAATTTGCCCAAAAAGTCGATAAACTTTATATTTTTGAAGAATTAGAACCTTTAATTGAAGAGCAGGTAAAATCATGGGGCATCCCATGTATCGGCAAGGAACTCTTTACTCTGCAAGGCGAATACAGCGCAAATATGCTGCGGGAGCGTGTACTTGGCGAAAAAATCGAAACCACACCGATTGCGCAAGTACCGGCACGGCCGCCGATTCTCTGCCCCGGCTGCCCGCATAGAAGCACTTACTCTGTACTGAAAAAGCTAAAAATCCACGGTGCAGGCGATATTGGCTGTTATACGCTCGGCGCGGTTTCCCCACTGGATGTTATTGATACCACCGTCTGCATGGGAGCTTCCATTTCCACGCTGCACGGCATGGAAAAAGCAAAGGGCAAAGATTATATTAAAAACTGGGTAGCCTTAATCGGCGATTCAACCTTTTTACATACCGGTGTAAACTCCTTAATGAATATGGTATATAATCAATCCACTGGAACGGTATTAATTCTTGACAACTCCACTACTGGAATGACTGGACACCAAGATCACGCAGCTACTGGCAAAATGCTGAATGGAAAAGAAACCAAAGCGATCAGCCTTTATCATTTATGCAAGGCAATCGGTGTAGAGCACGTCTATGAAGTTGATGCATTCGATATCGACACCTTGGAAGAGCTTGTAAAACGCGAAACAGCACGCGATGAAGTATCCGTTATTATTGTCTGCGGCCCTTGTGCCCTGTTAAAATCACAGGCAACCAATGCAAAATGCATCGCACTTCCCGAAAAATGCAAGAAATGCGGGATGTGTCTAGTACCTGGCTGCCCTGCTCTAACCAAAAATGACGACGGCACAATTCGTATCGACGATACCATGTGTAATGGCTGCGGTCTGTGTATGAAACGCTGCAAATTCGGTGCAATTGAGAAAGTCAACAACGAAGCTTAGCATAGGAAGGAAAATAAAATAATGACTACAAAGAATATTATGATTGTCGGCGTCGGCGGGCAGGGAACTTTGCTGACCAGCCGCATTCTTGGCGGTATCACCACCAAAGCAGGCTATGACGTGAAACTCTCCGAAGTGCATGGTATGGCACAACGCGGCGGCAGCGTTGTCACTTTTGTGCGTTACGGAGAATCTGTAGCAGAACCGATCGTTGAAGAAGGACAGGCAGATGTATTAATTGCGTTTGAACGGCTCGAAGCCTTGCGCTATGCCCATTTTCTCAAAAAAGACGGTGTAATTATTGTCAATGATCAGCGGATTGACCCGATTACGGTTGTTACCGGCGCTGCCGCATACCCTGAAAATATTATTGAAACGCTGCAAAAAGACCACAATGTAATCGCCGTAGATGCAATGGATGAGGCAAAAAAACTCGGAAACGCAAAGGTATTTAACACAATTATCATCGGTGTTGCCGCAAAACGTATGGATTTTGACAAAGAACAATGGCTGGAGGTTATCCAAGAAACCGTACCACCCAAAACCGTGGAAATCAACAAAAAAGCATTTGAAGCTGGTTATCTGTTAGGATAAAACATTTATATATTAAAATCGAGTAGGGAAGAACCAAACCATCTTCCCCTACTCGGCACATAGCGGGCTATGTAACTGATTTTGCTTTAATTCGTCATTTCTTCTGTACAGGCTAAATCTGCAAAGTTCTTAGAACAGTAATGAGTAATGCATCAAACCATGCAAAATCGCTTCGCGATGGGCTGGATACCTCCAACCACTACATTTTATTACGGTCAGCGCAGTAAATGCGCAGACCTACCTGAACTGTTACCTAAACTAAACTATAATTCTACTTTTTTTCTAAAATTTGATGCATTCATCCCCATTTTGTGATATAATAACGTATCTGATTGTTAAAAATTAGGAAAAACTTATTATTTTAAAGGGGGACAAAAACATGGCTTGGTACGATGAAGCAGTTTTTTATCACATCTATCCCTTGGGGCTTACTGGAGCACCAAAGGAAAATTCATATAGTAAACCAGAACATCGCTTAAATACGTTAATTCCTTGGATTGACCATATTAAAAATATCGGCTGCAATGCCCTTTATATCGGCCCGCTTTTTGAATCCGTTGGACATGGATATGAAACTACCGATTATAAAAAACTAGACAGCCGTTTGGGCGACAATAAAGACTTAACTGATTTTGTGACAAAATGCCATGAAAAAGGAATAAAAGTTATTTTCGACGGCGTTTTTAATCACACTGGACGCGATTTTTTTGCCTTTCAAGATATTAAAGAGAAACGCGAAAGCTCCCAATACCGCGATTGGTACTGCAATGTCAATTTCGGCGGCAACAACGAATATAACGACGGATTCTGCTATGACAACTGGGGCGGTTACAACCTGTTAGTCAAGCTAAATCAGAGAAATCCAGCTGTAAGAGATTATATTTGTGATGTAATCCGATTCTGGGTCAGCGAATTTGATATTGACGGAATCCGTCTGGATGCTGCAGATGTGCTGGACTTTGATTTTATGAAGGCGTTGCGCGGCACTGCAAACGAAGTAAAGCCTGATTTCTGGCTAATGGGCGAAGTAATTCATGGCGATTATACACGCTGGGTAAATGAGGGTACTCTGCACTCCGTAACAAACTACCAGCTTCACAAGGCACTCTACTCTGGTCATAACGATCACAATTATTTCGAGATTGCGCATACCGTAAAACGTCTGTATGAAATGGGCGGCAACAGACCAGACGGCTTAAAGCTTTACAATTTTGTGGACAACCATGATGTTGAACGTATTTATACCAAGCTAAATAACAAGGCACATTTTATCCCTGTGCATATCCTAATGTACACCCTTCCCGGCGTGCCCTCTATCTATTATGGATCAGAATTTGGCATTGAAGGGAAAAAAGAGAAATTCTCTGATGCATCTTTAAGACCAGCATTAAATCTTGACGACTACAAAAACGCAGAAAATAATAATGCTTACACGAAGCTTATCGCCGCATTAGGACGCACAAGGCAGCAGTCTAAAGCACTCTCCTACGGCGATTACAAAGAACTAAAATTAATGAACCGCCAGTATGCTTTCTCAAGAAATTATAACGGCGAATCCGTTGTGGTAACTGTCAATAATGATGACAGTGATTATGTATTTACCGTTCCCGCCGGCAATGTTTCAACCTATATTGGCGCACTGACAGGAGAAAAAGTATCCGTTTCAAACGGGACAATCTGTGTTAATATCAAAGCAAATTCTGGTGAAATATGGGTGCCGCTCACAGACGCATTCACAGGTAGCATAGCAATAGACAACAGCACCGCCAAAACTATGGAAACTGCAAATAAAGCAACAGCAGCGCCAAAACCACCAGTAGAAACAGCACCCGCAACACATTCTGTTGCTGAAGCACCCAAACCCTCTGCTCCTGAAAAACCCTTGGAAGCCGCAACACCTAACACAACAAATAATACCAGCATAACCCCTAATGCGGATAAAGCACCAAGTGCCAAAGAGGTTACGCCTATCGATCCCGCAAAAGAATTAGCAGCCAAAGCATGCGATGAAGCATTTGAGAAAGGAAAAATTGCTGGATTGCAGGAGGCGATTCTTGCAATTATGGAAAAGAATGGGCCTGTTACCGACCAAATGAAACGGGATGTCTATAATAATGAACATCACGATTCCTTGATAAACTGGGTAAAGAGTTTTCGATAAATAATATCGGATAACGTGATCCTTTATCTAAGTACACGTGCTTATTATAAAGCAAGGGGTTGTCGCATTAAAGAAGCTCTATACAAGATATTATAATAACATGCTACGTTTAACACTATATCTCGTATAATCAAGCCTTATTGCGACAGCCCTCTTGCTTTATTTCTATTTTCTTATTTCTATTTTCTTATTTCTATTTTCTTACCTGAAATCCTGCTGTTTTTTATAACAACGCTTTCAATCCA
>CBCOYO010000094.1:0-13677 GCA_965114465.1 uncultured Lachnospiraceae bacterium | reverse complement strand
ATTATACAAGATATAGTGCAAAACACAATACAGCATTACGATATCTTGTATCTGCGTCCCTTAATGCGACAGCCCCTTTTACGAAGTGGTTTTCACGAAATGGTTTTGCATGGGTTGATGCCTGTAATAGGAAGCCAAAAGCTGAACTGTTACAAAATCTTAATGGTTGTTAGTATATTTACTATAATTCACGAACTGCATGACGGTTTACATGGCAACAGATATTAACTGCAACGGGAAGCCCTGCAATATGTGTGGGATATGTGTTGATATTGACTGCAAGGGCTGTGGTTTTGCCGCCTAGACCTCCGGGGCCGATGCCCGTATTATTGATTTTCTGCAAAAGTTCTTCCTCTAGTTCTTTAATGTATGGTATGGAAGAACGCTCGCTGATTGGGCGTGTTAATGCTTGTTTTGCCATGAGTGCACATTTTTCAAAAGTTCCGCCGATCCCGACACCGACTACCATTGGCGGGCAGGCGTTTGGGCCTGCATCTTTTACGGCTGTTAAAATGGCGTTTTTGACGCCTTCGATACCATCTGCTGGTTTCAACATAAATACACGGCTCATATTTTCGCTGCCAAACCCTTTGGGGGCTACGGTGATTTTTAGTTTTTCGCCGTCTGAAATTTCATAGTGAATTACAGCAGGGGTGTTATCTTTTGTATTTTCTCGCAGAATTGGGTCTTTTACAACCGATTTGCGCAGATACCCTTCTATATATCCTTGGCGAACACCCTCATTTACCGCTTCGGCTAGGCTGCCGCCCTCAAAATGTACCTCCTGACCAATTTCCATAAAAACAACTGTCATTCCGGTATCCTGGCAAATAGGTATCATATCCTCCGCTGCAATTGCGAGATTTTCCTGCAATTGGTTTAATATTTGCTTTCCCAGACAGCTTTCTTCTGTCTGTACGGCATTTTCAAGTGCCTCTTTCATATCTTGTGTCAGAAAATGATTTGCTTCAATGCACATTTCTTTAATATTTTTCGTAATATCGCTTACTTGTATCGTTCTCATAAATTCTCCCATTATCAGTATTTTGTGCTATTCTACTGTGATATCTGCATACTCCGCGCCGGAGGCTTTGCGCAAGCCTTCGGGGGAGAGTTCTAATTGAATACCGATTTTTCCGCCGCTAACGATTATTTTATCTAAGTTTTGAGCTGCCTGTGCAATGCGTGTAGTATACTGCTTTTTCATGCCTACAGCGGTGCAGCCGCCACGAATATATCCTGTTACAGCATTAATATCTTTGACGTGAAGCATAGCGACAGACTTTTCGCCAACGGATTTTGCGGCTTTTTTCATATCTAATTCTTCGGCAATGGGGATAACAAAAACATAATAATTTTTGCTATTTCCCTGCGTTACCAGCGTTTTATAGACGATTTCGTGTGCGAGTCCAAGCATATCGGCAATCTGAATTGCGTCTATAAATTCATTACACTCATACGTGTGTGTAATATATGAGATTTTCTGTGTTTCCAATATCCGCATTGCATTTGTTTTGAGTTCTTTTGCTTTTGCCATAATATACACACCTTTTTATGATTGTACTAATGCCAGCGTCTGTCTTGCGATTGCAAGTTCCTCGTTTGTGGGGATTGCCATTAAGGTGACTTTACTGCCCTCTTTTGAAATAATACGTTCCTCGCCACGTACATTGTTGCGATCTTCGTCAAGTTCTGTGCCAAGATATCCAAGATACATACAGATTTCCTTACGTCCGACTTGATTGTTTTCACCGACGCCTGCCGTAAATGCAATAATATCAACGCCGTTCATTGCTGCGGTATATGCACCAATGTATTTTGCCACTCTATAATAAAAAGCGTCAAGCGCCGCCTGTGCCAATTTATTTCCTTCGTCTGCGGCGGCTTCAATATCCCTAAAGTCGCTAGAAACGCCGGACATACCAAATACGCCAGATTTTTTGTTGAGAATATTGTTCATTTCTGCGGGGGAAAGATGCTCTTTCTGGCAGATAAAATCACAGATAGCCGGGTCGATATCACCGGAACGCGTTCCCATTATTAACCCCTCAAGCGGCGTTAAACCCATACTTGTGTCAACACATTTGCCGTGATCCACCGCTGAAACAGATGCGCCGTTTCCTAAATGGCAGACAATTATTTTTAAATCGGTACGCTTTTTTCCCAGAATCTGCGCTGCACGATCCGATACATAGTCATGGCTCGTCCCATGAAAACCATAGCGGCGCACTTTATACTTTTCATAGTATTCATAAGGCAGTCCGTAAAGGTAAGCTTTCTCTGGCATGGTTTGGTGAAAAGCGGTATCAAATACAGCTACCATTGGTACATTCGGCATAATCTCTTTGCAGGAATTAATGCCAATTAAATTTGCTGGATTGTGCAGTGGTGCTAAATCATTGCATTCTTCAATCGCTTTCATTACGGTTTCATTAATTATGACAGAAGTTGCAAACTGCTCTCCGCCATGCACTACACGGTGTCCAACTGCGCCAATTTCATCAAGTGAAGAAATCACACCATGCTCTGTATTTGTAAGGGCTTCGATTACAAGCTTTACTGCAACTGTGTGATTTGGCATTGGTGTTTCAATTTTTACTTTATCCTTCCCTGCGGGCTGATGCGTCAGCAGACTTCCATCAATTCCAATCCGCTCACATAGTCCTTTTGCAAGCACTGCTTCGGTCTTACTGTCAATTAGCTGGTATTTCAGGGAGGAGCTCCCACAGTTGATTACTAAAATATTCATTTTCTTAACCTCCAAATTTATTTTTATCATTTTTTAATTTCATTTCTTTTTTATTTAAACAGGGTAATTATTTTCCTGCCAATTATATCTAGTGTACAACATTTTTATAAAAAACAAAAGTCCTTAGTTTTAGTTTTATAATATGAAAATTTTATTTGACAATGGTTTTATATGGTATTATAGTAAAGATTGTAGTGGATGTTTTTTATGCAGATGTTTTGCATAATTTTAGTTGAGTTAATAATTGTTATTTTGTTTCTGATGATGGCTTGGGCTGTTGAGTGAAATATAAATAATGATTTTGGAGGTTCCCATGTAATACGATATTCTAACAAACAAATAGGAAATTTAAGCAGACACGGATGGTAAATTAATGTTGAAATAGGCTGTAAGTGTCTGGCGTTTTTTGTATACCATTTTTTGTGTTTATTTTTTCTTATTTGTGTAGTAATTTTTGACTTGTACACGGTTTGCTTAGGAACTGTTAAGAATAACCCTTGCAGATCGTACTAAATAAATCCTTTTATGCAAGGCAGAAAGCTGAACTGTACTGGGGGTACACTGGTTGACGACTATGCGGCATAAGGAGATATATACTAACGACCGTTAAGATTTTCCAATTTCTGCACAGCCCATATTGCATAAGCAGGCAATATGTGTTGTGTAGAAAGGAAAATCTAATCGTTCGTGAATATAGACAAGTCAAATATAAAGATTAATTCTTTAGCAAGTCCTCAATTAAGGGACAGTGTATTACTATTGTTAGAATATAGTTTCAACAGCATGGGATTTTATATAGAAAAGGCAGTATTGGGTAAGACCGTTTGGCAGATTCTTTTTCGTGTGTTTTTGGCAATAAAGCCACGTAAAAAGAAAGGTATTTCGGGATACTTTTATATACTGCTCGTTAGAGTATGCTGTGAAAAAATATATTTTCATGGCATTTTTTATGTGGCAGGCATCTGTAAAGAGTATACCGAAAATAATACTCAAGTTGCACAGCGTGTAAGAACGAAGCTGTCGCATAAGGTAGATACTTTTGTCGTTTACTATAAAGTGTCTGCGTCAAATAAAATCTGCATATTTTCTAAAGCGAAAACCATGCTTTTAGGAAAGGATTGTGTGAAAATTATGGAACAGATTTATAAATATCCACGTACTCGTCATTTGGAGGGGTCAAGAAAGCAGTCGGGCGATGAAGATTTAAAGAATGTGTCGTTTGACGCAATACGGGAACATTATTTGGTTTTAGAGGAAAAGGTTGATGGTGCAAACTGTGGTATTAGCTTTGGCACTGACGGGAAAATGTATTTGCAAAGCCGCGGGCATTTCTTAAATGGCGGTTATGGTGAACGTCAGTTTGATTTATTTAAGTTGTGGGCAGGTTGTTATGAGGTGCAGCTTTATGAACTGCTAGGCAGCCGTTATATTATGTATGGTGAATGGCTTTACGCAAAGCATACAGTCTTTTATGATCGTCTACCGCATTATTTTATGGAATTTGATATTTTTGATAAGGAAAACGGGCGTTTTTTCTCTACACGCAGGCGGCGGGAATTTCTGAAGGATATGCCTTTTGTGCAGTCTGTGCGTGTGTTAACGGAAGGGTATTTTCAAAGTGCGGAGGAGATTGCGGCATGGATAGGTGCAAGTCTTTTTATATCGGAAAATCCTGAGCAAAGCCTATGTGAACAATGTAAAAAAGGCGGGGCAAATGTGGAAATGGCGATCCAGCAAACGGATTTAAGCGGAATTATGGAGGGAATCTATATTAAGGTTGAAGAAGGGGATTACGTAATTGACCGTTTAAAGTATGTGCGTGCTTCGTTTTTAAACACGATTTTGGATTCTGAAAGCCATTGGGTAAACCGTCCGATTGTAGCAAACCGGCTGGCTGACGGAGTAAATCTTTTTGAAATGGAATAAGAAGGGAGGCTGCAATTATGGATTGTATTTTAACAAAAGCGCGTGAATGTGGATTCTCCTTTGCGCGTCTTGCGGATAATTATACAGAACTTGCCACGCTGCAAAATGTGCTGCAAAATCCACAGTATCATGCGGAGGGAGATGTTTTCCGCCATACGAAAATGGTATGCGAAACACTGGTTTCTTTTCCGGAATGGCAGGCATTATGCAGTGAGGAACAAGAACTTTTATTAACAGCGGCGGCTTTTCATGATATTGGAAAGCCTGTCTGCACAAAGTTGGAGGATGGGCAGTGGGTTTCTCCAAAGCATACCATTGTCGGCGAAAAAGTATTCCGCAGAATGGCATATCAGGAAGCCGAGCGATTTAGACTGACGTTTGCACAGAGAGAGCTTCTTGCGAAACTTATTCGTTTTCATGGGCTTCCCGTGTGGTTTTGGAAGAAAAAGCGGATGGAATTTGACTTATTAAAGGCGGCAGAATCCATCCCGCTGCGGCTGCTCTATCTGCTTTCTAAGGCGGATGTGTTGGGACGGATTGCAGGAAATAATAAGGATATTTCAGAAACTTCGCAAAATAATGGTTTGCAGAATCAAGAGTCAGAACATTTTATTGATCATGTGGAATTATTTGGCGATTATGCAAAGGAATTAGGGATTTGGGAAAGTCCATACAATTTTGCTAATTCTTACAGTAAATTTCAATATTTTCATAAAAATAATATTTGGCAGGGTTCAGAACTGTTTGACAATACCACATTTGACGTGTATTTAATGGCAGGGCTGCCTTTGTCTGGCAAAGATAGCTGGATTGCCAAAAACGGCGGCGAGCTGCCTGTAATTTCCTTGGATGCAATCCGAGAGGAACTCGGTTTTCCGCCAACGAAAAAAACAGAGCAGGTTGTGCATATCGCTACAGAAAGGGCGCGAAAACTCTTAAGAAATCAGCAACCTTTTATCTGGAATGCAACGAATATTATTGCGGAAACAAGGCAGAAACTGATATTATTATTTGCCGGATATGGGGCACGGGTGCATATTATTTATTTGGAAGTACCTTATCAGGAACTGCTGCGCAGGAATCAGAAACGGGAACGTTATATTCCGGAGAAAGTTTTGGAAGATATGATCCGAAAACTAGAAGTTCCAGCTCCTTGGGAGGGGTTTGAAGTGCTATATATATAGCGTCGGATTTTGAAAATTTATCTGAGAATTGCTTAAAAGAACAAATTGGCATATGCAGGATTACAGCAAGCAAGGAATATGTAAATGGGAAGAAAATATTATTTAGATAATTTAAGATGGTTGGCAATCCTGTTGCTTTTTCCATTCCATGCGGCACAGATTTGGAGTGGAGGCGAATATAGTGGGTTTTCCATATGGTCACACACAAGTACCGCTCTTTATGTGTTTTCAACTGCTGTATATCCGTGGTATATGACCTTTTTGTTTGCTATTGCAAGTATGAGTTGTAAATATTCTCTTCTAAACAGGACAAACAAACAATTTGTTGTGAAGCGGATAAAAAAGTTAGTTATTCCATTTTTCTTCGGACTGCTTGTGCTTGTTCCTATAATGACTTATACTGCAGAAATATTTTTTAATAGGTATACAGGCACTTACTGGCAGCAGTATAAATTGTTTTTTACAAAGAAAACGGATTTAACAGGATATCATGGAGGTTTTACTCCTGCACATCTTTGGTTTTTACTTTATTTGTTTGTTATTTCTTTTGCAAATTTTAGTGACCATGAGTATAAGTTACGTTTTAATACTTATGCACTGGAAATACTTTTCTGAAAAGGAAGCTGTCGGGAAATGTAATTTTTCCACATATATAGCCATGAGAGAGTTATCTATTACGCTATATAATATATTGAATAAATTTCTTTATTTCCTGACAGCTCCTTGGGATAAAAAGAGGATTATTTTAATTACTTAGGATCTTTTTTAGTATGCTTTGCCCCAGTAAACCATTTTTTTAGCTGGTTTGCCGCAGCAGATGCATTTGTCGCTGATATTTTCCTGTTCAAACGGCATACAGCGGCTTGTGGCGGCGAGTTCTTCTTTGATTTTATCCTCACATTCCTGGTTTCCGCACCACATTGCTTTGACAAAGCCAGGCTTAGTGTTGATAATTTCGCAAAATTCCTCCCACGCTGCTGCCTTATACGTATGCGATTCAAGGTGTGCTTTTGCAGCCTCGTACATATCATTTTGAATGGTTTCTAATAATGCTGCTGCTCGTTCTTCCACTTCGTCAAGCGCAACCTCCAACTTTTCTCTGGTATCACGGCGTACAAAAACACATTTATTATTTTCAATATCTTTTGGCCCGATCTCAATACGAAATGGTACGCCACGCATTTCACATTCGCTAAATTTCCAACCTGGACTCTTGTCTGTATCATCCACTTTAACACGGAAGCCTTTATTTAACAGGCGTTCGCGCAGTGCATATGCCTTGTCGAGCACGCCTTCCTTTTTCTGCTGAATCGGCACAATCATTATCTGGGTTGGCGCTACTTTAGGTGGTAGTTTCAGTCCGGAATCGTCACCATGAACCATAATTACGCCGCCGATTAGACGTGTGCTCAATCCCCATGAGGTCTGATGAACATATTTTAATGTATTGTCCTTATCGGTGTATTGAATGCCGAACGCTTTCGCAAAGCCGTCACCGAAGTTGTGGCTTGTGCCAGATTGGAGCGCCTTGCCGTCGTGCATTAATGCCTCGATTGTATATGTGGATTCCGCACCTGCAAACTTTTCTTTATCGGTTTTCTGCCCTTTTACTACTGGGATTGCAAGGACATCTCTTAGGAAATCTGCGTATACATTCAGCATTTGAATGGTTCTTGCTTCTGCTTCCTCTGCCGTTGCGTGCGCAGTATGCCCCTCCTGCCATAAAAATTCGCGGCTTCTAAGGAACGGACGTGTCGTTTTTTCCCAACGGACAACAGAGCACCATTGATTATATACTTTCGGCAAATCACGGTAGGATTGTATTTCATTTGCATAAAAATCACAAAATAATGTTTCTGATGTTGGACGAACACACATTCTTTCCTGCAAAGGTTCTAAACCACCATGCGTAACCCATGCAACCTCCGGCGCAAAGCCCTCTACATGGTCTTTCTCTTTTTGGAGCAGGCTTTCCGGAATAAACATCGGCATATATACATTCTCTACCCCTGTTTTCTTAAACGCTACGTCAAGCTGTGTCTGAATCTGCTCCCAGATGGCATAACCAGCGGGTTTAATAATCATGCAGCCTTTTACGCTGGAATAGTCGCAAAGTTCTGCCTTCTTTACCACATCGGTGTACCACTGCGCGAAATCTTCCTCCATTGAGGTTATCGCTTCTACTAGTTTCTTGTCATTTGCCATTTTTTCATACTCCTTCCTACTTATTATTTTGTGCTGCGCATTTGTAAATTTCGCTGCTATCTTTTTTCTCATGCCTATGCTCTTTTTCCGTTAATTTTCACACTCACGCCAAAGTAGTGCCCATACGCATAAAAAATGCCGCAGACTTCCCTTCCGTGAAAGGGGCCTCTGCGGCGTTACCACCCTGATTTTACTTATCTTACCGTTATCGCCGGCGTTACGCCGTATTTCTTGCAAACTTCCATTGGAATTATTCCAATATTGTCAGCCGTTGATACGGGACTCCAAGGTAGGTTCCCAAATTTCTGCGTAAAAATCTCACACCATTTGACTCTCTCTCTGAACGCTTCCGATTGGTACTAATCCTTTTCATTGTCATGTTTGTTGGTATATCTTTTATACAATGTTACATTTCGTTTTATTTATTTTAATGTATGCGGGAGAAGATGTCAATATAATTTTTTTAACTATTATCTGCCTATCTTAGAGCACAGTTACAATTCACACTTAATATCATGATGCTGGGGCAAAAGGTCATTTCAATTTTGTATATTCTGATTACAAGATATACATGTTATGGGCTTAAGTTAATGACATTAATTCACGCCAACGCCAGTTTAACAGTTTATAAGATACTGCGGTATGAATTGAATAAAATTTGACAAAAATCCCATATATCCATATAATAGAAATTAATGTACTGCACGAACTAATCTACAAAAATCAAGGAGGAATATGTAAAATGTACTATTTCAAAAAATTGTCACTTTGTTGTCTTATTGTCGGCGTAATTTTTTTAACAGGTTGTTCTAAAGATCCAGGTACTCCCCCAGAATTACTAATTGATGGAACTGCTATCGTGGTAGGAGAAACCACTCCTAGTTCTTTGAGTACAAGCGGATTTACCACAATTAATCTGCTAGACTACTTGATGTTTGAACTGCCAGAGAAATCATGGACATCTTCTTTTAACTTGTATAAAGATGATGTTTCCTATGCTTCTTTATGTTTAGCAAATGACAGTAAAGAGGAAAAAATGGTTGGTCAATGCACAATTGAAGAAGTAAAATTTACTCAACTGGAAGATGACAGAAAAGATTTGGATATTTCCATAAACGGATTCAATCCAATTGGAAAAACCCAAGAGGAATTAAAGGAACTATATCCAGAACTAATACTAGATGATGACGTTGATGATGATACTCAGACTCATCGCATAAACAATGGAGATTATTACATTTACTTTCAATATGACAAAGGTGTAATGACAGAAATTGAGGTTAAGCATTCTTTTAGCAAAAGTTATAAATCAAAATAAATGCTTCTAAGAAATGATAAAAGGGAAGTTAGAAAATTTGGTGTTTATGTAAAACCACTACGATATATCTTTTTGTGGTGAAATCTATTTTCTGACTTCCCTTTAATAGCTATAACTTATGCTCTTTATTATTTTATTTGCGTTTCTTATACCATGTACAAATTCCATTATTGTTTAATCCCGAAAGCATTATTGTAGGGCAGGAACGTTCCCAATCCCATGCAGGGGAGGCGATTAGTGTTTCGGTCTGTTTACCATAATGGATCTGCAGTATATGTTCTCCTATCAATTCCCATGTACCTTTTACAGAACCGCTTTCTATGCTGTGATTTAGCAGCAGTTTGATTGAATGTGCACACTGTACTCCCTGCGGAATGGAGGGTGTCAGACAAATTCGCTCGTAAAATCCTGTAATATCCTGATCAGAAAGTTTCTGCAAAACTTCGCCGGCATAAGGCTGCGCAGATGCAACCAGCCACTCGTCTGGTGTTAAATATAACTGCCGTATCTGTAAAGTAGAGGGTTCTGGCTCGTCCAAGAAATTCATCTCGCGGATATGAGATACCAAGTACATTTTTCCATCATCATCCAGCAGCACGGAATTATGTCCAGGTGCCATATAGGGTGTACCGTCAAGCCAGCGATAGCCGCAGGAGATCATTAAACCGATAGTATTATCCCAATCATTTATATCTGTCATATCTTTTCCATGAAAATCATAGAATGGGCCTGTAATATTTCGACTTCTCGCAATGCGGATGTTATAATCACTTTTCAGAGAACCATACGAAACAAACAAGTAATAATAATCGGTGTCTGGATGATATATCATATATGGCCCTTCGATAGCACAATCTGTCCATGATGGTCGGCGGGCTACACAAGTTCCAATGCCCTCCTGTGCTGCAAACCCCGTTTCCTTATCCAACGAAAGTATATGGCAGCCACCCCAAAACGAACCATATAGTAAATATTGTTCGCCAGTTTTTGCGTCTTCAATAATATTGGCATCAATAGCATTTACTGGCATTTCATCAGTGGTCTGAAGCACGCAGCCACGCGGTATAAACGGCCCTTCCGGAGAGTCCGAAACTGCAAGAAATATGCAGGACTGACGCACGCCCCATGACGAATTGGAACAATATAGGCGGTACTCGTTTCCAACTTTAACAATATCGGGTGCCCATATTGCTACGCTTTTTGTCCATGCAATAGATTCTTGTGGCGGCTTCTCCACAATTTTACCGAGATTCTCCCAGTTTAATAAATCTTTTGACCGCTTACATTGTGCATTTGTGCTATATATATAATAATTTTTACTGACAGGGTCACGGAAAATTGCTGGATCATGTGTCATCCACAACCCATAACTGTCTGGTGATTTTTTGTTGGACAGCTTCGGTTTTGGTAGCTGGGCAGGAGGTTCTACAGGATATTGAATTGATTTCATAACTTAATGCTCCTAACTTTGTTTATTTAACTGAAATGATTTATAAAATTTTTCAATATTATAGCACAATGCTATTGTATTTCACAAGGTATTTTTATCTGTTAGGATCTGTCGCAATAAACTTGTTACAATTCACACAAACGCCAGATTTTGCAACAATTTACGAACATTCAGTGTGAATTGCAACAATTGATGCACACAAAATGCTAAAGTGCAAGCATTTTGGCGCATGATTCCCACTACTTTGGCGTGGGTATGAAAAGTAACATAAACTTTGGTTATACAAGATATAGTGTTAGTCACAACACAGTATTATAATAACTTGTATATATTTCCCTTAATGCAATAGCTTTTACTGTGGAGTGAACAATGACTCCACCGGCAGATATGCCAAATTACAAGTATCCTTAAGGCATTCTGCCCATACAGTAACTTGTTCCTTAAGGCATGGCACATCTTTTTCCTTTTGTATCTGCATAAATCGCGAAGCAACACGATTTTTTCTTTCTGCATCGCCACCTCTTACCTTTTTTAATAAAGTATTATACTCGGAAGGGACTAAGACCATTTCTTTCACTGTAGACTGAACAATATTGTCTAGCAGCTTTTGATAATATTCCAATTCCATTCCTAAAGTACAAAGTGCATATGCGTCTGCATCCGTTGCAATAGTGTATGACGGAATAATTACTTGCTTATGCAATTCCAACTGGCGAAAATTACCACACATTACACTGGCGTTATGCATATTATCAATATGATCTAATTCTCCCTTTAAATAATACACGCCATGTCCTGCCATTCTTTTAGTGCTTTCTTCTGCTATACAGCAATTTTCGATTTCTTTCAAAAAGTACATTTCCTGTGCAATTCCATAACACAGCATATCCTGTGTCACGTTTTCTCCATAGACCTTTGTCCAGCGCTGTACATCCGCAACAGAAACACCAATTATATTTCTTTCATCTCCTGTGTAATCCCCCCGATAAATCGAAAATATTCCACCCATACAGGATGCCTTATGCACAACACGAATACTAAACTGCAAATCATCGTAGTCTAAACCTGCACAAACAAACATGCACTCGTCAAGCAGATACTCTAATATTTTTTTTTCTTCTTCTATTGTTCCCATCATTATACCTCCTCGTGCCCTATACACATACCAATCAATAATTTGAAACTGCTTTTCTTTCCCACTTCCCTCTTTTCCAAATTTGTTTCGTTTTGCTTTTCTATGTTTTTACTTGTATAATTTAATTATAACAATTGGGGTGGACAAAATTTGTCTATGCCCCAAAATTCAAATGAAAAATATTTTAAATTGGAATTCCACAGTTTTATTTCATAAGAAAAAGCAAACGAGGCTGTCAGAATAGAAAGCAATATCCTTGATTTATTATGGGATTCAATAGTGATTTTTTCACAGATATATGGTATTATATTTTAAACAGTAAATCAGCTTGTTGAGGAGATAGAACATATGAATGTTGACTACTATAAAGCATATATTTCAGCAGACACTATGATGGGGCCAAATAGTGTAAGGATATTAGAAGAATTGCTTGACAAATATCCTTTACGGCTTTTTCCAGATGATATCATTCTTGACTTAGGATGTGGAACGGGACTGACAAGTTTTATTATTGCAAAAGAAACGGGAGCAAAAGTTTATGCAAATGATTTATGGGTAAGCGCAGAGGAAAATAAAAAACGATTTGATGAATGGGGTGTTGGAGCACAGATAACGCCTATCTGTGAAGATGCAAACCATCTTTCTTTTGAAAAGAAACAGTTTAATGCCTTAATTAGTATCGACTCTTATCATTATTTTGCTGGCAGTAAGGGATTTTTTCAGGAAAAGATTCTGCCATTTATAAAGGATAATGGCGTAGTTTTAATTGGCATCCCCGGTTTGAAGGATAAATATGCAGGTCGTACCGATGAGCTTCTTTCTGATTGGCTTGGAAATGATGCTTATATGTTTAAAACCCCTAAGCTTTGGAAAGAGCTTATCGGTAACAATGATAGAATTGAATTGGTAAAAACATGGGAAATGGATTGTTTCAACAACGCATGGGAGGATTGGCTTATAACAGATAATCCATTTGCGCTTGGCGATCGGCAGCACTTTGAAACAATTATTAAACCATATACTTGCTTTGTGGGTATTTATGTCAAACTAAAATCGACATTATAACATATTTTCATAACTGTTCAGCATCGCTATCCGCTTAGTATTGTATGATTCCCTCCAAAGTAAGACGCATATAGTTTCCCACTTCACGGGATTGGAAAATATGCAAACAGATTATCAACAACTTTAGCCGCTTTGGCGGCATACTTCCTGTGCATGGGGCTGCGCATAAAGAAAGCCGAAAATCCACTAAAATCAAGATTTTCGGCTATGTTCCCAGCGTTTCCGAGGTGACTCGAACACCCGACCTACCGCTTAGGAGGCGGTCGCTCTATCCATCTGAGCTACGAAAACGTATATAAAATTGTGTGTAACTTGCTGCTTCTGCTCCTCCAAAAAGTTTCCGTTGAAGATTCTCTTAGGAGGTGGTCACTCTATCCAGCCAAGAAAAAGTTAACTTTACATCGCTTTGGCTATCAAGCACCTACCAGTCAAGTGTAGACTTCACTATCCATCGTACTATATTATCTTATATTCGATATTTTATCCATAACTCAATGTTTGCCGGATTCAATATCCACATATTACTATACCGAAAAAACTTTAAAATGTCAAATACAAATTTTATTTTCGGTTTTATTTCTATTTCTATGGTTACAATTCACACCAACGCCAGATTTTGCACCAATTTACGAACATTCGGTGTGA
>CBCOYO010000093.1:0-13753 GCA_965114465.1 uncultured Lachnospiraceae bacterium | reverse complement strand
TTTTAGCATTTTGGCGCATAATTTCCACTACTTTGGCGTGGGTGTGAAAAGTAACTCGGGACATACTGTAAATGTAATTGGTTTGCAGTATATATTGCAGGAATCCGAAAATTCTGCTATGATAGTTTGAGGTTGCAAATATTGGAAAAATTTACTAAATAATAAAGGAGATATAATTTTATGAGTTGGGAAAACAATGTACGTCATGTTGTTCCTTATGTCGCGGGCGAGCAGCCTAAGAAAGCAAATGTAATTAAACTCAATACCAATGAGTGTCCTTATCCCCCAGCACCGGAAGTAGCAGCGGTACTGCATCAGTTTGACTGTGATTCTCTGCGCAAATATCCCGATCAAAATGTATCAGAATTGGTTGCGGCTTTGGCGGAGTATCATGGGCTTTCCAAGCAGCAGGTCTTTGTAGGGGTAGGGTCTGATGATGTACTTTCAATGGCGTTTATGACGTTTTTTAATTCGGACAAACCGATTTTATTTCCTGATATTACCTATTCATTCTATGATGTGTGGGCGGAGTTGCATCGGATTCCCTATCAATGTCAGCCATTAGATGATAATTTCTGCATTGTGAAAGAGGATTATCTAATAGAAAACGGCGGAATTGTACTTGCGAATCCCAATGCGCCGACAGGTGATGTGACAGATATGTCAGTTTTGGAAGAAATCATTCAAGCAAATCAGGAATCGGTTGTGATTATGGATGAGGCTTATGTGGATTTTGGCGGCGAAAGCTGCGTGCCTTTAATTGAGAAGTACGATAATCTGTTGGTTGTCCAGACGTTTTCAAAATCACGCTCTATGGCAGGAATGCGCATTGGGTATGCAATGGGAAGTGAGAAATTAATTAAATACTTAAATGATGTAAAGTTTTCTTTTAATTCCTATACGATAAATACCATTACGATTGCGGCAGGGGTTGCATCGGTAAAGAATAAAGCATATTTTCAGGAAATTGTGGGTAAAGTGATTGCAACGAGAGAACGTGTAAAAGTGGAACTTGCACGACTTGGTTTTGCGTGTACGGATTCTAAGACGAATTTTATTTTTGCATCACATAAAACCGTTCCAGCAAAAGAACTATTCGAGGCATTGCGCACGCAGGAGATTTATGTCAGATATTGGAATAAGCCACGAATTCATAATTATCTGCGCATTTCTATAGGAACAGAGAAAGAAATGGATAGTTTGCTGTGTTTTTTGGAAAATTATTTAAGAGAATGTGGAGGTTTTCAATGAGTTGCCAATTCCGAAATAAGGCGAAAGGAATATAAAGGTTTAAGAAGGGAGTATTAGAACAAGAATGAAAGAATTTATAATAAACATACTGCGTGGTGTCGTGGTGGGGATTGCAAATGTAATTCCTGGCGTTAGCGGCGGTACAATGATGGTATCAATGGGTATTTATGATAAGCTGATTTTAGTGCTGACGCATTTTATTAAACGTATGAAAGAAGCAATAGCACTTTTGGTGCCGATTGCGATTGGAATGGTATTGTCGATTGCAATATTTGCGAAACTGTTTTCTGAGATATTTTTTCCAAAATTTCCATTGCAGACAAATTTATTTTTTATTGGATTAATTTTGGGCGGTTTACCTGTGATTTATAAGAAAGTAAAAGGAAATAGTATCCGGCTGCCGCAAATTATTGCATTTTTGGCATTTTTTATCATTGTAGTTGGATTTTCGTTTGTTGGCGAGGGCGGTGGTGAAAGTGGTGCAGAGATTTCATTTAGTATTGTCAATGTAATAAAGCTTTTAGGCGTTGGTATTATTGCCGCAGCAACAATGGTAATACCGGGTGTCAGCGGCTCTATGATAATGATGATTCTTGGCTATTACAATACCATTATTGATACAATCAATGCTTTTATTGATGCGTTACGTGCGTTTGATATTCCGGCGATGCTGGATACTTTTGTTGTGCTCGTACCTTTTGGTATTGGCGTTGTAGTTGGCGTTGTTGCGGTTGCGAAGCTGATTGAGTTTGTTTTGAAAAATTATGCACAGACGACTTATTGGGCAATTATCGGCTTAATTGCGGCTTCTCCGTTTGCTATTTTAATTATGATGGAATTTACCAATATCGGTGTTGTGGAAATATTGACAGGTGTGGTGCTGCTTGCAGTTGGATTTGTGATTTCACTGAAATTGGGCGAGGATAAGACACCAGACAGCAATGGAAATTAATTTCAAATAACTTACAGTCCGCTTTTGACGGATAAGGGGAAGTGTGAAGAGATTTTCTAAGCCTGCAAAAAACGCAGACTAAGAAAATCTAAAGCTTCACACTGAAGAATGCCAAGTGCAGGCATTCTTCTCATTGATTGTTTGTGCCGCCGATGGCGGCATGACTGGAAGTTTGAAAGAAAGGCGCTTTCTAAATTTGATTGATATGTGCGCTAAAGCGCAAACGGGGGATAGAAAGGATAAAAATATGGAAGCGTATACAGATTTTGCAAGCGTGTATGATGAATTGATGGATAATATCCCTTATGGGACGTGGTGCGAAAACATTGTGGAAGAACTAAAGCATTATGGGATTACAGACGGGATTGTGTGTGAGCTTGGCTGCGGCACGGGAAGCATTACAGAGCTTCTCGCCGCAAAGGGATTTGATATGATTGGCGTTGACGCTTCGCAGGAGATGCTGCGTATAGCCTGTGAAAAGCGGGCACGTTCTGGAAAGGATATCCTCTATCTGAATCAGGATATGCGGGAATTTGAACTATATGGTACTGTGCGGGCTGTAGTCAGCATATGCGACAGTATCAATTATCTGCTGGATAAGGAGTCGCTTCAGGCTTGCTTTCGATTGGTACAAAACTATCTTGATCCAGAGGGGATTTTTTTCTTTGATTTTAATACGCGGTATAAATATGAAACGGTGATCGGCGATGCAGTAATTGCTGAAAACCGCGAAGATTGCAGCTTTATCTGGGAAAATTATTTTGAATCGGAAACTTGTATTAACGAGTATGACTTAACGATTTTTATAAGGGCAGAAGGGGATTCTTTTACGCGATTTCAAGAAGTACATACACAGAGAGGGTATACGTTGGAGGAGATAAAGGAACAAATAACAGCAGCAGGACTTCACTTTATAAAGGCATATGACGCAGATACACTCAATGCGGTTACGGCGGAAAGCGAACGGATATACTGTGTAGCACAGAAAATAGGAAAGGAATGGCAAAGAGCATGGATTATATCGTAAGAGCAACGGCTGCCAATGCACAGATACGTGCGTTTGCGGCAACGACAAGAGAACTTGTGGAGGAAGCGCGGCGTGTGCATAATTTAAGTCCGGTGGTTTCTGCTGCGTTGGGAAGGTTGCTGACAGCAGGCGCTATTATGGGCAGTATGCTGAAAGGTGAGAGTGATTTGCTTTCGCTGCAAATACGCGGTGATGGGCCAGTAAAGGGACTTACCGTAACCGCAGACGCTTTGGCTCGCGTAAAAGGGAGTGCTGTTGAGCCGCAAGTAATGCTCCCACCAAACGCACTTGGCAAGTTGGATGTGGGCGGTGCTGTTGGCAAGGGGATTTTAAGTGTTGTGAAAGATATGGGATTAAAGGAGCCTTATGTGGGGCAGACTGAATTACAGACGGGTGAAATTGCGGAAGATTTAACCTATTATTTTGCAACATCTGAGCAGGTGCCGTCTGCGGTAGGGCTTGGCGTGTTAATGGAAAAGGATAATACTGTAAAACAGGCAGGCGGTTTTATTATCCAATTGATGCCGTCTGCAGAGGATGAAGTAATCAGTGTTTTGGAAGAAAAACTCAAAGGTATGGACAGCGTAACAAATATTTTAGATGCTGGAAATACGCCAGAACAGCTTTTGGAAATACTATTGGGTGACTTGGGGCTGGAAATTACAGATACGATACCGGCGACTTATTACTGTGATTGCAGCAGGGAACGTGTGGAGCGTGCGATTATTAGTATTGGAAAGAAAGATATTCAAGAGATGATTGACGACGGCAAGCCGGTGGAGGTGCGCTGTCAATTCTGCAACAATAAATATGAATTTGAAACAGAAGATTTAAAGCATATGCTGGATAAAGCGAGGGCATAGTTTATACAGAGTATTAAGAGTGTGAACAGGAAATCTAAGCGGTTAAAAGCATATGTTATACTCATGAGCGATTAGATTTTCCCTTCTGCACAGCACGTATTGCCCGCTTATGCAATATGGGCTGTGCAGAAATTGGAAAATCTTAACGGTCGTTAGTATAAGCAAATGCGGATAGTGCAATTACCGATAAATTGGGAAAGGCAAGGAACAACGTATGTTGGATGGTTTTATCAAGGTAGCGGCAGCTACGCCGAAAATTAAAGTAGCAGATACGATTTATAATGCAAAGGCGATTGTGGATCTTGTGCGGGAAGCAGATGCAAATGGAGCAAAAATCTTGGTGCTGCCAGAACTTTGTATTACGGGATATACATGCAATGATTTGTTCTTACAGGATAAACTATTGAACGCTGCGAAAGAACAGCTTGGGAATATCGCCAAGAAGACGGCGGACAAGGATATCCTGTTTTTTGTAGGGCTGCCTTTGCAGCGGGGGCATAAATTGTATAATGTGGCAGCGGCGGTAAAAGGCGGAGAGGTGCTTGCCTTGATTCCCAAAACGCATCTGCCAGCATATGGTGAGTTTTATGAAACACGGCATTTTGCGTCTGGAAATGGGATATATGATGAAATTTATCTGGATTTTATAGGAGAACATGGAGAATATATTCCATTTGGCACAGATATTTTGCTAGAATGTAAAAATTTTGCTGGAATGGTGGTAGGCTGTGAAATTTGTGAGGATGTATGGAGTGCGAATCCACCAAGTACACAGCATGTGCAGGCAGGAGCAAATGTGATTGTGAACCTATCTGCAAGCAATGATTTGGTAGGGAAAGACACCTATCGTGAGGAATTGGTAAAGTCAACAAGCGCAAGACTTTTATCTGCATATATTTATGCAAGTGCAGGTGCGGGAGAGTCTACGCAGGATGTTGTATACAGCGGCCACAATATTATTGCGGAAAATGGTGTAATTCTTACACAAAGCCAAACATTTACAACAGGAATTGTCTATGCGGATTTGGATATTCAAAAACTTCGCATGGAAAACCGCAGAATGAATACGCTGGAAACAGATACACCGTCGGATCACACAATCATTGGTTTTCAATATCATAAAATAAAACCAACAAAACTGACAAGATATTTTCCTTGCACTCCTTTTGTCCCAGGAGATGCGGCAGAGAAAAATAGGCGGTGTGAGCAGATACTTTCTATTCAGGCAAATGGATTAAAGGGACGTTTGGATCATACGAAATCCAATACGGCGGTTTTGGGCATTTCTGGCGGATTGGATTCTACGCTTGCGTTGCTGGTAACTGTAAGAGCTTTTGATTTGCTGGGAAAAGATAGAGCAGATATTAAGGCAGTAACAATGCCTTGTTTTGGAACAACTAATCGGACGTATGACAATGCCTGTAAGCTGACAAAGGCATGTGGAGCAGAATTAATAGAAGTAGATATCAAGGAATCTGTGCTGCAGCATTTTAAGGATATCGGGCAGAATCCAGATAATCATGATGTAACGTATGAAAATGGTCAGGCACGTGAGAGGACACAAGTGTTAATGGATATTGCCAATAAAACAGGGGGACTTGTTATTGGAACGGGTGATATGTCGGAACTTGCGCTTGGCTGGGCAACCTATAATGGCGATCATATGTCTATGTATGGTGTGAACGCAGGTGTTCCAAAAACACTTGTTCGACATCTGGTGCAGTATTATGCAGATACCTGCGGTGAAGAAGGTTTGAAAAGTGTATTGCTGGATGTGCTGGATACACCGGTAAGTCCGGAACTTTTGCCGCCTTCAGAGGATGGGAAGATTTCACAGAAAACGGAAGATTTAGTAGGGCCGTATGAACTGCATGACTTTTTCTTATATTATATGCTGCGGTGCGGATATGCGCCGTCAAAAATATATCGAATTGCAAAATATGCTTTTTGCGGAAAATATGAAGAATCTGTGATTTTAAATTGGCTGAAAACGTTTTATCGGCGGTTCTTTGCGCAGCAGTTTAAGCGTTCTTGTCTGCCGGATGGTCCGAAAGTCGGCAGTGTGGCACTGTCGCCAAGAGGGGATTTGCGTATGCCCTCTGACGCCAGCGCACGGATTTGGCTAAAGGAGTTGGATTCCTATAATGGAGTATTTTTGTAATATGTTATAATCGGTAGTTTTGCTTTTATTGCAGTTTATCGGTTGTCAGGCTGTCTGCGGGGCATTCGGCGTCTTGCACAGCCTTAGCTTTTTCAAGGGAGTCGCTGATTGCCTGCATCAATAGAAGCGAGGTATAACGGCTCTCATCAGTAAAGCTAATATCATCAAGGCTCTGGGTAGCAAGTATTTTGGACGAAAGCTCAGATAATGTCGGCTCCATTAACGGATACATGGTAGCGACAGCTTCGTCAATATTTGTGAGTGTAATCGAATTGATATGGTTTTTGTCCACCGTAATTTGTAATTCCACATTGGAGCTGCCTAGCTGCAAGGTACTGGAATAAATGCCTGGAATATAGAGGTCTGCCTGATTGGCGGCAGTGCTGTCAGTGCTGTTATTTTCGCTGCTTTCTCCAGACGGTGTTTCCGTAGCAGCGGGCGTTTTATCGCTGTTGGAAGCATTGCCGTCACTTGGCAGAAAGAGTGATACCGCTATCAGAATAATAAGTAAACTGATAATGAAAAGCACGAGTGCGTAAACCAATTCCTTTGAACGAAGGACAAAAATTTTGGTGTTAGAGCTCATATTGGACCCCCGTTTTAAGTATTTCTTTTTATCAAGATATGTTGGTGGGCGGGGGTTTATGAAAGAAATGTGGGATTTTCGTAACAGTTCAATGGGTTATCTGAACTGTTACGTGTGAAAAGTAACCGAATATATGCAATAAATTCAAATATTGACAAAAAATGGGATTATGTGGTTAAATAGGTTATACTGACGACCGTTAAGATTTTCCAATTTCTGCACAGTCCATATTGCATAAGCGGGCAATATGGGCTGTGCAGAAAGGAAAATCTAATCGCTCGTGAGTATAGATTGATAATGCTGGGGAAGAGAGGTTTATGGGATGGCGAAGTATACGAAGCAGGATATTATCAATATGGTTGCAGAGGAGGATGTGGAGTTTATCCGTATGCAGTTTACTGATATAGAGGGGAATTTTAAGAATGTGGCAATTACAGCAAGTCAGTTGGAAAAGGTTTTAAGTAACAATTGTATGTTTGATTGTTCTTTGGTGGAGGGAATGCTTCCAACGGATAATGCAGATATGTTTTTATATCCGGATTTGGATACTTTTACGATTTTTCCGTGGCGGCCGCAGCAAGGGAAAGTTGCGCGGTTTATTTGTGATGTATATCGTGCAGATCGCACACCTTTTGAGGGGGACTGCCGTTACATATTGAAAAAGGCATTGCAGGAAGCGCAAGAGTTGGGATATACATTTGAGATTGGACCAGAGTGTGAGTTTTTCTTGTTTAATGCAGATGAGAATGGAAGACCTACAACAAATACCAATGAGCAGGCGGGTTTTTTGGATATGGGGCCGCTTGACAATGGAGAAAATGCGCGGCGTGATATTGTGCTGACGCTGGAGGATATGGGATTTCAAGTGGAGTCGTCACACCATGAGAAAGCGCCTTCACAGCATGAGATTGATTTTCGGTATGATGAGGCACTTGCAACAGCGGATAATATTATGACGTTTAAACTTGCGGTAAAAACCATTGCAAAACATCATGGTTTACATGCTACATTTATGCCTAAACCAAGAAAGGAATTTTGTGGTTCTGGTATGCATATCAATATGTCTTTGCGCAAAGATGGAAAAAATGTGTTTGATGATCCTTTAGATAAAAATGGGTTAAGCAAGGAAGCCTATTATTTTATGGGAGGGTTGATGAAGCACGTGAAAGGAATCTGCGCGGTAACAAATCCATTAGTCAATTCGTATAAACGTTTAAAACCTGGTTTTGAAGCACCAGTTTTTATTGCGTGGAGCACGCTTGGGGCGAATACATTGATTCGGATTCCCAATATTCGTGGTGAGCATACAAGAATTGAACTGCGTAGTCCAGATCCGGCAGCAAATCCTTATCTTGCGATTGCTGCATGTTTAATGGCGGGTCTTGACGGTATTAAAAATAAAATTGAGCCAAAGCCAGAATCACGGGAAAGTATGAATGCGCTGGCAGAAGAAGATGCAGCAATACGCAGATTGGAGAAGCTGCCTACAGATTTATTGGAAGCTTGCAAAGAAATGCGTAAGGATACATTATTAAGGGATTTATTGGGTGATAGAGTTTTCGAGCAGTTTTATCATTCTAAGGTTTCGGCATGGAAGGAGTATGATTCCCAAGTGACAAGCTGGGAAATTGATTCTTATTTATATAAGTTTTAATCCAGCGGATATGGGGGGATACCTTTGACAAATATAATCGTGGTTTTTTCCAAAATAGAGGATGCAAAAAGTATTAAAAATATTTTGGTGAAAAGTGGAATGAACGTAACGGCTGTGTGCACTTCTGGCGCACAGGCGCTGCACTATGCGGACGAATTTCATGAGGGCATTGTAATCAGCGGATATCGCTTTGCCGATATGATATGCATGGAATTGCGCACAAATCTACCGGAAGGGTTTGATATGTTAGTAATGGCGTCTAAGCGGGTACTGGCAGAAGTGTCTGGTACAGGGATTATTGGTCTTGCGATGCCGCTTAAGATACATGAACTGATAAATACAGTAGGTATGATGTCACAGAATGTACTAAGACGCAAGAAAAAACGCAGAGAAAAACCTTCCGTTCGCAATCAGGAGGAAGCAGCAGTAATTGCAAAGGCAAAAGCACTTTTAATGGAACGGAACCATATGACAGAGGAGGAGGCACATCGGTACATACAAAAACATAGTATGGACAATGGTACAAATATGGTGGAAACAGCGCAGATGGTGCTGTCATTGATGTAAGTGTTTTAAAGGAAATGGAGGGAAAATATGAATATCGTTTTATTGTCAGGAGGTTCTGGAAAGCGTCTTTGGCCGCTGTCAAATGAAGTAAGATCAAAGCAGTTTTTAAAGCTTTTATGTGATAAAGAGGGGAAGCATGAGTCTATGGTACAACGTGTGTATCGACAAATTACAGACGCAGGGATTCATGCGCGGATTGTTGTGGCGACTTCGGCGTCACAAGTAGAAGCGATTCGTGGTCAGCTCCCCAAAGATGTGGATATTGTTGTCGAGCCTGAGCGTAGAAATACATTTCCGGCAATTGTGCTTGCAGCGTCTTACCTTGCGTCAAGAAAAAAGATAGACCTGGAGGAAACGGTGATTGTGCTTCCGGTTGACCCTTATGTAGATGTGGCATATTTTGAATGTTTTCGAAAGATGGACGAAGAAGTGCAGAAAGGAACGGCAGATATGGTGCTGATGGGGATTACTCCTTCCTATCCGTCAGAAAAATATGGTTATATTCTCCAAGGAGAGCAGGGTGTTGTTACAGGATTTAAGGAGAAACCTGACGAAGAAACCGCTGCACGTTTAATTCAAGAGGGTGCGCTTTGGAATGCTGGTGTATTTGCATTTCGCTTAAAATATTTAATGGAAATTGCAGATCAATATGTACAAAATCGGGATTTTGACGATATTACAAAGCATTATGCTGATTTAAAGAAAGACAGTTTTGATTATGAAGTTGTGGAGAAAACGAAATCTCTTGCAGTTGTACCCTATAGCGGCGAATGGAAAGATATTGGAACATGGAATACACTGACAGAGGAGATGGAGGAGGAGAGCGTTGGATATGCAGTGACTGGTGAGGACTGTGTGAATACCCATGTAATTAATGAACTTTCGATTCCAGTGGTAGCACTGGGAACAAAGGATATTGTGGTTGCAGCAAGTCCTGATGGAATTTTAGTGTCAGACAAGCACAAAAGTTCTTATATAAAGCCATATGTAGAGAATATTACAGGGCGTCCAATGTATGAGGAACGGCGTTGGGGTGAGTATAAGGTATATGATTATATTCAGTACAAGGATGGCACAAAATCGCTGACAAAGCATATTACGGTTCACGCAGGTATGGCACAGGACTACCAGCTTCATCATTATAAGGATGAAGTGATAACGGTAGTGAACGGAAGCGGGGAATTTGTGATTGATGGGTGTTTAATGAAACTATCATATGGTGATACAATTTGTATCCGGCGGGGGCAGAAGCATACAATGCGGGCAATTGAAGATTTGCAGATGATTTGCGTGCAGATTGGAGAGGAGATTTCCGAAGAAGATGTGGAGGTGTATGAGTGGCGTTGGTGAGCACGGCACTTGTGCTGTTTTTAGGAGGAATTTGCTATGAGATTTACAAAGATGCATGGGTGTGGGAATGATTATATCTATGTGAATGGGTTTGCGGAACAGATAGACGAGAAGGATAAGGCAGCGTTTGTGCGCAAGGTGAGTGACAGGCATTTTGGAATCGGCGGCGATGGGGTGATATTTATTAATCCGGGGAAATCGGCGGAATTTGAGATGGAGATGTTTAATGCAGATGGGAGTCGTTCGCAAATGTGCGGAAATGGGATTCGGTGTGTGGCGAAGTTTGTATATGATAAAGGACTTACGGATAAAACGCATATTTCCATAGAGAGTTTTGGGAAGGTGAAGTATCTGGATTTAACACTTGGTGCGGATGGGAAAGTTACATTGGTGCGTGTTAATATGGGAGAGCCTATTTTGGTGGCAAAGGAAGTTCCGGTGTGCTCGGATAATGTGCAGGTAGTGGATGAGGAAATTGCGGTTGACGAGAAGATTTATCGTATGACGTGTGTTTCTATGGGAAATCCGCATGCGGTTGTTTTTATGGATTCGATAGAAGATTTGGATATTGAGAAAATTGGACCAGCTTTTGAAAATCATAAACGGTTTCCAGAGCGGGTAAATACAGAGTTTGTTAAGGTGATTGACCGCAGCCGCATTCAGATGCGTGTATGGGAGCGCGGTACAGGTGAAACGCTTGCTTGTGGTACGGGAAGCTGCGCCGCAGCGGTTGCATGTATCTTAAATGGTCTGACAGATCACTGTGTTAAAGTTGGACTGTTGGGTGGTGAATTACTATGTGAATGGGATAGGGAGAAGAATCTTGTCTATATGACAGGACCGGCTGTCACGATTTTTGAGGGAGAGCTGGATCAGGAGTTATTACGTTAAGAATCGGAGGATAATATGCTTTTTCCAAGTGAGGTTTTTTTATTTGTTTTTTTGCCAGTTGTTCTGGTTGTTTATTATGCGCTGCTTAGAAAGACAAAAATGGTAAAAAATATTTTTTTGCTGGCGGCAAGTCTTTTTTTCTATGCATGGGGAGAACCAGTTTATGTATTCTTAATGATTGGATCGATTTTGTTTAACTGGCTGTTTGGAATATTGGTGGACAGGTTTCGATATCAGAAATTTGCGATAGTGATATTGTTTGTGCTTATGGTAGCAGGCAATATTGGTGTGCTTGGGTGGTTTAAATACAGTGAATTTACGGTATTGCAGATAAATCGTTTTTTGCATACGCAGATTCCAGTGCCAGTGGTGGCGCTCCCGATTGGGATTTCGTTTTTTACATTTCAGGCAATGTCGTATGTAATTGATGTATATCGCAGGCGCGGAAAAGTGCAGTTAAATCCGCTACAGGTAGGGCTTTATGTATCGTTTTTTCCGCAGCTTATCGCAGGGCCGATTGTGCGTTATGAAACGGTAGCAGAGCAGATGGAACATAGAGAGGAAAATTTTAATGATTTTTCTGCGGGCGTTGTGCGGTTTTGTATCGGTCTTGGCAAAAAGGTGCTGATAGCCAACAATATGGCTTCTGTGGCAGACAATGCATTTGGTTTGATAATTAACGGTGAGTTTCAAGCATCAGTAGGAATGGCTTGGCTAGGTGCAATTGCGTATACATTGCAGATTTTCTTTGACTTTTCGGGTTATTCGGATATGGCAATCGGTCTTGGCAAAATGTTTGGTTTTCACTTTGAAGAAAACTTTAATTATCCCTATATATCAAGGACAGTCACAGAATTTTGGAGAAGGTGGCATATGTCTATGCAGGCATGGTTTCGGGATTATGTGTATTTCCCACTTGGCGGCAGCAGAGTGTCGAAACCACGGCTGATATTGAATTTATTTGTGGTTTGGCTGTTAACGGGAATGTGGCATGGTGCTAATTGGACGTTTATTGCATGGGGATTAATGTACTTTGTGATTTTAACGTTTGAGAAGCTTACAGGATTGAGCAAAAAAGAATGCTGGTGGGGACATATTTATACGATGGTGTTGGTAATCATCGGCTGGGTTATTTTCCGGTCAACAGGAATGGGTAATGCATTCCTCTACATTAAGGCGATGTTTGGCATTGGTGCGAAAGGGCTGATAGACAAAGCCGTATGGGCATATTTAGCACAAAATTGGGTATACTTTGTATTTGCATTGATCGGTTGTGCTCCACTTATGCCAGCGATTGACGATAGACTGCGCAGTAGTAAAATCTGGCAGGCTGTATATGCTGTGGGTGTGGTTGTCTGCCTGGTAGTAAGTGTGTCGTTTATTAGTAATAATGCATATAACCCATTTATATATTTTAATTTCTGATTTTCTGCGCAACAGATGAAGATTTGTTTGGCGCAATCTGTTGCGATATTTAATTATCAAAGCAATACAAGCGAACAATATGTGCTGTGCAGATAGAAAAATAGAATCGTTTGCGAGCATAACACAAAATTTATGAGAATGGAGGATTACAGTGAAAAGTAGAAACAAATGGATAACAATTGTGTTTCTGGTCTTTATATTGGCAGTTCCGGCGGCGACGGTAATTCGGGGATTTTTTCCAAAGGATGATTCTCCCTCGCAGGAACAGCTTGGCATACTAGAAGGCAATGGTACAGTACAAAACGGCAATGCAGAATCGCAAGAACCACCTCCAGCAGAAGGGGAATCTTCTGATACCGTGTTGACACAGACACCCACGGAAAATAAGGACACCGGTTTTACCAAACTGCAAGTAGCCATAAATGGTTTTACCAATGGGCTATTGGGACGTTCCAAGTTAATTGCATTTAATACGAAATTAACATCGCTGCTTACTGGGGGTACTTATATTGAGTCAACACAGGTTCTGCTTGGGAAGAACGATATGTTTTTTTACAAGACGGAATTAGATGGTCATCCTCTTTGGGATTATATGGGGATTAATCATTTCGCAGATCCGGAGTTAGCATCCATTGCGGCAAATATCGTTGCGACACGTGATCATTTAAAGGAAAAAGGGATAGAATTTTATGCAATGTGTGTCCCGAATAAAGAGATTATCTATCAGGAAAATATGCCAGATACAATTGCGCAGGTAAATAAGGTATCGAGAGGAGAACAACTCGAAACATATATTCGAGAAAATACGGATTTGGTGTTTGTATATCCTAAGGAGGAACTGCGCGAGGTAAAGGAAAAGGAGCAGATTTGGTATAATACAGATACGCATTGTAATCAAAAAGGTTCTTTTGCCTGTATGCAGGCGCTGTTTCGTGAAGCCTATGGAACTTGGGCAGATTTGGATTCGGTTCAGTTTGATATCGATCCGACAGGGATTTCAGGGGATTTGGTATATATTGCTGGATT
>CBCOYO010000092.1:0-14035 GCA_965114465.1 uncultured Lachnospiraceae bacterium | reverse complement strand
CAAAATCTGTTATAATTTACACCTCAGTAACTTATAAGCTAATAAAAACTGGCATAAGTGTGAATTGTAACCAATTACATTATTTACATTTGAGTAGGGAAGAGCCATCTTTTCTACTCACCGCGCGACTCGTGCGCCGCCTTAGCGGCATATTTCCTCTGTACGAATCTGCGCACAATAAAAGGCTGCCCTATTACCAATTTGCCTTAGGCAGCCTTTTATATTTGTCTTTATCTAAGGAACTGTCTTTAATGAACTTACCCTATTTCTCGTCTTTTCTCTGCTATCACTAATAAAAAAATCAGTTACATAGCCTACTATACGCCCGATTTTTTATCGGCACTATCAAAGAAAAATCCTGCGGACTATCGGTAAGTTATTTCGTGACTGTTCCTAATTCATAATTATTTTAAGTCCATTTTCTCTGCAATTATCTCCTGCATGTCCTCTTTTTTCCTTCCAATTGCAAACGCAAGTTCTGTGAACAGATTATTCTCTGCCACTTTGTAAAATCGTTCATCTACTGAAGTGCTCTTTTTTCCTTCCGCTGTCCGTTTCTGCTTCCTATGATGCATATTTTTAATAATACTCATTAACTTTTCCAAATCGCAGCTTTGAATTGCTTCTTTATAACGTTGTTCTCGCTGCTTTTCATCTGTTATCCAAGCTTCATCAATATCGGGTATCTCCTCAATAAAACGCCATGCTTCCTCCTCTGTTATCACCCGCCTAAGACTGTTGTCTGCCTTATCTGTTGGTACATATAGTTTTGTATTCGTTTCATTAAGCGGAGTTAAGAAAAAATACAGCCTTTCTTTGTTTGCAGTTGAAATATTCGGATGCCCTATATCATCGATTCTACAGATACCATTGTTCGCCTTCATTACAAAATCACCAATTTCAAACATATTCACCATACCTTTCCTGCAAAAATAAATGTTACAAAACCATTACCAATAGGACACTGCTAAATAAAACTACTATTTATAGTATACCACAAAAATCCAAATTTTGTAAGAAAATATTGAATAAAAATCAAAATTCATAATATATTTCGTAACATCTAAAAAATTTTTTCTTATTTTTTGCAGTTATACTCACGAACGATTAGATTTTCCTTTCTGCACAAATTGCCCACTTATGCAATATGGGCTGTGCAGAAATTGGAAAATCTTAACGGTCGTTAGTATACTTACAGCTAAAAGAAGGTATGCGTAATAATTATGCATTATATTTTAAAATAAATTGGTTTTTTAAATATAAAAATTCTTCTAACTGCTTGAGCATATAAAAAAGTACCGCCCTTGCTTCAAATTCCGCTCTGTCCTGCGGAAGCGGTTCTTCTTTCATATATGTCAACATTTCTTCTAGTTTATCCAGCAGTTTGGTCACATTATTATTTCTATGATACTGCTGTTCAATATGTTGCAGAAAATCGGCTACCTGCGCAGTCTGTTTCGGTAAAATTTTTATCATAATTATACTTTGATATATATTTGCCAATACGCGGCTTTGATTTTCACGCATTTTAATGTAATCCATTTCGTAAGCGGTTGTTTTCCATAATGTATTATTCCAGTTTTGTAACGCACATACTTTTGCCTTATCTATTTTTTCAACTAATCGAATAAAACAGTCCGATTTATATTCCGTTTTATCTTCTACGCATAAATAAACCGACATTCTATGGATAATTCCTTTGATTTCCTCGTCTACTTCTGCCGCCAGCCGTTCAAACTCCTGTTCTTTTTTACGTAAAATTAGATTGATTAAGATTCCAAAGGAAGTACCTACCACAAACAGCATCACTTCATTACACAGCAGCACACTGTCAAACTGTTCTTCGGACAAAAAATGTGATATCAAAACAGAGTCCATCGCAATTGCTTCGTTCCATTTTGCGGTTAGACAGACCATTGTAAATAAAAACAAATATGTAATAAACGCAGGAACTGTAAAACCTAAAATTTTATAACAGATAGCAGATAAAAAAAGGGCACACACAAAAGCAAGGCCTCTGTTCCTTGCTGTTTTGAGTGTTTCCCTTTTCGTGTTTTGTATACTTAATATCGTAATAATTCCTGCTGTAACAGCATATTGCAGTTCCAAAAGATTCGCTGTTATAATAGCAAGGATAACTGCAAAAGAAATTTTAAGTGCTTTCGTAAAATTACTTTTCCATACCATTTTACGACCTGATAAATTGAAGCACTTCTGCTTTTGGCTTTGCCCCAACAGAAGTTGCCACTGGCGTTCCGTTTTTAAATAAAATCAGTGTAGGAATCGACATTACCCTATATTTGAATGCAATGCTGTCCACTTCATCCGTATTCACCTTACAAATTTTGACGTCAGTCACTTCGCCTGCGATTTCATCAATAATTGGTGAAAGCATTTTGCATGGCCCACACCATGGAGCCCAAAAGTCCACTAATACTGGAATTTCTGAATGCAATACCTCCTGCTCAAAGTTTGCTTCTGTTAAATGAATTGCTGCCATTTTATTACCTGCCTTTCGTAATAATTTATTTTACTGCTTTAAAAAATTGCATCTATTGATAGTATACCATGTATCATACAAAATTAATAGACAATTTGCAACCAATTATTTATTTTCTCCATTTAAAACCATAGAAATAATATGAGCCAGCGGCTGACAAGCGTTCAGCGCTTCATCAACAGTATTCGTCTGAGAGCCTAATTCAATTAAAAGACTTTTGGGACGGTAATGCAGATTGTATCGGTAGCCTTTTAAATAAATACGTCTGGTCAGCCCCGGATAATATTCCTCTGCGGCTAGCTGCATCTGAAACGCAAAAGAAAGATTATCCTGCACATAGGGATTTGGCAGGCTGTTTAATGTACCAATCTGTCTTGTATAGCTTAATCCATTAAAAAACATAAATTTTGCCATTGGAATATCTTGCACTGTGGTGACAAGTTTTGTATTGGGATTGGTTTCGTCACGGTGAAGATCTATCATCACTTCTATCGTAGGATTTTCCGCAAGAACTTGCTCAAGCCCAACTTTGGCATTTGCATAGGCGTCATCTCTTGTTTCCACATCGTATTGTCCTAAATGGTGGATTACATTGTAGCCATATTGATCCCGTAAAAGACTACATAGATATTCACCGACATCTACAACTGTTGTTCCTTGCGCTGTACCATCTGCTCCCAAAGTTTCTGATGCAAGATAACGTTCTTGTGAATGGGTATGGTAAACCAGTATTTGCGGCGCACTGTTATCCTGTTTTAGCACAGCGTCAAAGCCCATTAACGTCTGATATTGTACCTGCGCCTCCTGAATTTGTGTAGTCGGGTCTTCCGAATAAAATGTTTCTTTGATAAAACCACTTTCTTGAAGCTGCTGCTCGGAATATGTAGCTACTGGCGCATTCGGCGGAACAAATGTTTTTATCATTCCTACACCAGTATTGGCTGCTATTTGATTTTCTGCAATTACTGCCTCCTGCAGTGCACGTTCTTCATCTGTAAGAGTTTGTGTGCCTGCTTCGCCTGCCATTTCTTCTTCTACTGTTTGATATGCATTATTTTCATTGATATCGTTTTCGCCGGATTCTGCTGCATCGGTAGAATTGGGGCTAAGGGGTATTTCATCATGATACTCTGTATTTGCATTATCTGCATCAGAACTTGTTTCACGAACCACCGTTTCACCGATCACTGTTTCATCGGCTGTTGTTTCATGAAAAGCTGTTTGATCAGACTGTGGGAAGTTGTTTGGTTCTTCTTTTTCACCAGATTCTTGCTGTATATTGTTTCCCTGCATATAAGCGCTCACAGCCTCCTCACTGTAATTTGCTCTTGTATACTGTTCTACGGGAATATTTTTTTGTAGGCAGTACCATACTTTTTCTTGAATATTGCGCTGTTCCCAATCACTGTCTACATACATTAAAAAGGGATTGTACAACTTGATACACTGCATATAAATTTTTTGAATCAATCCCTCTTTAATGGATATATTATCATTTTGAATATCCTCTGCTGCCAAAAAAGCAAGCTGTAGAAAAAAGAATATAACAATAACCACTGCTGCCAGCTTTTTCTTGATTCCCGATTTTAAATTCAATCCGATTCCCCCTAGCACTGCCGTCCCGCCGACGCAGCCGTAACAGTTCTTAATTTGTTATGCTTCCATATCCAGCGCAATATTAATCGCTTCCGATAAGGTAAAGCTTAATCTCTTTGTTGTTTCGTCAATATTCTTTGCTGTCACATACATATTATGAAGCTGTGTATCGGCATTATTCCTAAAATAATCCAGCGATGCTTTCCCTTCGTCGTATTCCTGTGAAAGTTTTTCAAGCGCATCACAAACAATTGTTCCAGCATCAACAACCATAGGGATTCCAATAGCAATAACGGGAATGCCAAGACTTTCTTTGGTAAGTGCGTTCCTATGGTTGCCAACACCTGAACCAGGATGAATACCAGTATCTGTTATCTGTACTGTACGATTTAATCGCTTTACGCTTCTTGCGGCAAGCGCATCTATTACTATAACTATGTCAGGTTCTGTTACCTTTATGACACCCTTTATAATTTCTGCGGTTTCCATACCTGTTTTTGCCATAACACCTGGCACAAGCGCACTTATTTGGTGCATTTTAGAGGCATGATATGCTTGTTTCCCATATTCTCGAATAATATGGCGTGTAATAAATAAATTGTCAACGGTGCTTGGCCCTAACGCATCCGCTGTCACATCACGGTTGCCAAGTCCTACCACTAATATCGACTTCTCATTACCAATATCTGGAAGGACGCTTCGAAGCTGTTTTGCAAGTTCCTCCGATATTTCCCTATGATAATCTTCATCGCTTTCCTGAAGGTCTGGCGCTTCAAGCGTAATATACGTACCCGTGGGTTTTCCCATACTTTTTGCGGCATTTTTACTCATAATCACTACTTTTGATATATGAACATCTTCCATTACGTCATACTCTTCTATGGATACCCCCCGCAACTGTCCGGCTTCTTTCTTTTTGACACTCTCTGTCGCCTCTAATGCCAAGTCTGTCCTAATTTGAAACTGCTGCATACCTTCACCCTTTCCAATATTTAATAACTATTCCTTACATTATTTTACTTATTACTGTTTTCCTGTTTTCTTCGTACCAACACCGAAAAAAACAGGAACTTTTAAACAGGAACTTCTAAACAATAATTTTTAAACAGTAACTTTTACTTTTCTTTTAATTTTTCCAAAAATATATAGAATATGTATTGACAGATTGAGTTCCATAAATTACAATATTTAAGTATGTTTCCATTAGATCGTCCGTGTCCGGCCTCAATGAAAACATCTCAATATCCAATAGATATTTTATATTTAAGAATTTAATCTGTAAAATCCGAGAAAATAGGAGGTGTTAAAGTATGGCAAACATCAAATCTGCGAAGAAAAGAATTATAGTTAATAGAACAAGAGCAGACAGAAATAAGGCTATCCGTTCTAGTGTTAAGACTGCTATTAAGAAAGTTTACACAGCGATTGATGCAAAGGACAAGGAAGCTGCTTCTGCTGCTTTATTAAACGCTACCAGCGTTATTGATAAGGCTGCAACCAAAGGCGTTTATCATAAGAATTTTGCTTCCAGAAAAGTTTCTCGTTTATCCAAAGCTGTAAACCAGATGGCTTAAGAGCTTGCTGATGGCTAGAAGCTTATGTATAAAAAGAAAGACAACCTATTCCGTCATGTAGGTTGTCTTTTTTGTGCACATGGATATCCAAAAGGAATACTTAATTCTAAATAAACACTAACTTCGTACTTCCTCATAATGAACATTCATCCAATCAATCGCTTGATGCAGCCCTTCTTCATCAAAGGAAAATAAAGAGGATATTTTTTGCTCCTCTGGCGTGGCATCAAAACCATAGGGTTCGCCCCATAAAAAAACTTTTAGTTTTTTTTCGTCCTCAACCGTTTCACAGCGGAGCAAAAAGCGCATTCCTTGGTGGCTGCCTGTGAAATCTTCTTTTTTTACGAAATTGAGAGAAAGGAAGTCGGATCTGGTTAACATTGCAAATCTCCTTATATCGTGAATCGTCAGTATGGTTCATTACTATTTCACTTCTGTGTTCACTTTTGTGTTCACTCTTGTGTTCACTCCTTCACTCCTGTCTGCTTTAAGACCTCCATTAATGAACCATTTGGCGCTATATAGCGGTAGGAGGGATTGGCTGGTTTATGAAAAACAGGATAACGGTTAATATAGAAAGAATCGATTCCTGCCGCCGCAGCTCCTGCAATATCCGATTGCAGTTCATTTCCAATCATAAGGCACTCCTGCTTGTCCAATTGATAGCGTTCCATACAAATCTGATAAAAACTGGGATCGGGTTTCATGCAGTCCTCGTCAGAGGAAATTAAAATCCCATCAAAATACGGCACTAACCCTGTCTTTTCCAGCTCCTGCCATGTAAAGCTTCGCTGTGCATTGGACAGTAGATAGATATTTTTTCCAGCTTTTTTCAGGCCTTCCAATCAAGCGAGTGTATCTGGAAACAAACGCATAGATATCAGCGAAATTTTTCGGAAATTTTCGCATAAATCCACAATTTTTTCTTGAGAAGGATAATATCCTTTTCCTGCCAAAACATCACGAAATACATTTTCAATACGAATTTCGGGCTTACTATATTTCCCAGCAAGCTTTGCCTGTTCTCTATAAGTTCGCTCTGTTTTACTATATTTGCTGCAAAAGTCTTTCCACTGAAACGTATAACCCTGCCTGCGAAGCCACTTTGCATATTTCTTGAAAAAATTCTTGCTGTATTCATCTGTGTGAATATCTATCAGTGTACCATATAAATCAAATATATAATTTTTATACATTAAAAACCTCCATTTTAAAGGGTTCTTAAAGGAATTTCTAACAACCCTAATTCATCAAAATCTGGAATAAAACTTTCTTTTGCGGTGTTTCCCTCTTGAATAAAGGCATTTTCAACCCCTATTGCAATCGCATAATCTACCACTTTCTGATACTCCCGCCTTGTAACAGTTCTTGCGATTTCAGGATAGTTTGTTAAATCTCCGTGTGGTGTATATTGGTTGAGAATACTGATATAGATATCATTCCCATATTTATAATACAAATGGGAAATAATTTCTTTTGCTTCGTTTGTGTGCCCTGGAATTACCATATGCCTGACAATAACACCACGACGCATCATATTACCTGCAAAAACTGGTTTTCCTATTTGACGCACCATTTCTGCAATTGCCCGATCCGCTATTACAAAATAGTCTGGCGCATTGGAATATTGAGAGGACAATTTACTGCTTCTATATTTTAAATCTGGCAAATAAATATCCACCAGCCCCTCCAACTGCTGTATTGTTTCCGTTTTCTCATAACTTCCTGTATTGTATACAATAGGAATCTTTAAGCCTTTTTCCTTCGCAAGTTTTAATGCACAAACTATCTGCGGTACAAAATGTGTAGGCGTTACTAAATTGATATTATGTGCACCTTGCTCCTGTAAGCGCAGAAAAACCGCCGCAAGCTCTGACTCCGACAGATAAATCCCTTTATTTCCCAGTGCAATATCCCGATTCTGACAAAATATACATTTAAGAGGACAGCCGGAAAAAAATATCGTTCCAGAACCTTTGTCACCGCTAATGCATGGTTCTTCCCACATATGCAGAGAAGCCCTTGCCACCTGAATTTTATCTGCCGCACCGCAGTATCCTTTTTGTCCGTTTTTTCTATCTGCTTTACAATTTCTGGGACATAACGTACATTGTGTTTTTAGCATCATCTTTTTCATTCTTAGAAACTAATCGTTTTATATTATAGTAAATTTACTTGCGCCGACCGCATGCCGCAAAGCGGCTAAATTCCTTATGCGGTTGTCAATTATGGGGCTGTCGCATTATGGAAATGGTATACAAAATAATCTAATACTGTCATGCGTTTTACACCATATCTTGTATAATCAAAGTTTAATGCGACACCCCCATATACAAATTATTTTTATAATTTAAAAATCAAATCATGATCAATCTGCTTTGCAGTTTTTACAATATCTTTTTCCTTCCCTTTTAAATACAATTGAAGCTGTGCAAGTTCTCCCTCCTCAAAGCCCTCGGATCGTACTACACTGCGATTAGGCAGTACAATTTCAGCATAATCCTTACGCCCATCGGTATTGCGTTCAAAACTTACATGAATTACTTTCCCCTTTTTCCCAGGGATTAATCCGGTGTGTGTCATTGTTATTTTATCGGCATCCTTCAATTGAATATCCATTATATTTTCCCTCCAATATACTCCACGATTCATTTACCCTATGTTCTTATATTAACGACCGTTAAGATTTTCCATTTTCTGCACAGCCCATATTGTATAAGCGGACAATACGTGCTGTGCGGAAAAAAAAGTCTAATCGTTCGTGAATATAATTATACACACAACCTTCGGATATTGCAATCACAGACTTGGATTCTTTCACAAAAGTATTTTTTCTGTGTTACTTTTCACATCCACGCCAAAGTAGTGGGAATTATGCGCCAAAATGCTAAAAGCTTTCGCTTTTTTACTTTAGCGTTTTGTGTGCATCAATTGTTGCAATTCACACCGAACGTTCGTAAATTGTTGCAAAATCTGGCGTTAGTGTGAATTGTAACTTTTTTTGTTATAACACCATCCCAGCCAGCCGCACAAGAAATGCAAATATCCACGCAATTATGCATTGACCGATAACGACTCCTGCTGCCCATTTACCGCCGAGTTCACGCTTAATTGATGCGATTGCTGCTACGCAGGGGGTATAGAGCAGACAAAAAACCAAAAGCGCTGCTGCTGCCAGCGGTGTTAAAACTGCCTGCAGATTCTGCGTGCTGCCAAACAATATGGACAACGTTGAAACAACACTTTCCTTCGCCATAAATCCCGCAATAAGTGCTGTTGAAATCCGCCAATCACCAAAACCTAATGGAGCAAACAGCGGTGCAATCGTTCCGGCAACTACTGCAAGAATACTATTCTGCGAGTCTACTACCACATTTAGACGCAGGTCAAAGGTCTGCAAAAACCATATAATAATGGTTGCAATAAAAATTACAGTAAATGCTCTCTGTAAGAAATCTTTTGCTTTTTCCCATAAAAGCTGTGCAACATTTTTTACACCGGGCATACGATAATTTGGCAATTCCATTACAAAAGGCACTGCTTCGCCTTGAAACATACTGCTTTTTAAAAGCAACGCTACCAAGATTCCTACTGCAATTCCACCAAAATACAGTGCCACCATAACAGCCCCGCCGTATTCTGGAAAAAATGCTGCTGTAAAGAAGCCATAAATTGGCAGTTTCGCAGTACAACTCATAAATGGTGTCAATAAAATCGTCATTTTGCGATCACGCTCGGAGGGAAGCGTTCTGCTTGCCATAACGCCAGGCACAGTACAGCCAAAACCAATCAGCATAGGAACAATACTTCTTCCCGATAGACCAATTTTCCGCAACAGTTTATCCATAACAAAGGCAACTCTTGCCATATAACCAGTATCTTCCAACAGTGATAAAAAGAAAAACAGTGTTACAATAATCGGTAAAAAGCTTAATACGCTTCCAACACCATTAAAAATACCATCAATCACCAGCGAATGCAGAACTTCATTAACATTCCATGTGGTCATAAGAATGTCTGTTTGCTCTGTAAGCCATGTAATCCCTGCTTCCAGCACGCCTTGCATCCATGCACCGATTACATTAAATGTCAGCCAAAATACCAGAGCCATAATCCCCACAAACGCCGGAACTGCTGTATATTTTCCTGTTAAAAATTGGTCAATTTTGCGGCTTGCTTCTCGTTCCTTGCTTTCTTTGGGTTTAATCACGGTTTCCTCTACCAAGTTTTGAATAAAAGTAAACCGCATTTCTGCAATTGCTGCCGCGCGATCCAGCCCCCGTTCTTCCTCCATCTGATATATAATATGATCTAGCATTTCCTGTTCGTTCTGCGACAAATCCAATGCTTCCAGTATTCCTGTATCACCCTCCACCAGCTTTGTTGCAGCAAAACGCACTGGAAGTCCAGCCCGCACTGCATGGTCTTCTATTAAATGAATAATTCCATGCAGGCATCTATGTACTGCTCCATCGTGATCGTCTTGACTGCAAAAATCCTTTCTTCCTGGCTTTTCCTGATACTGCGCTATATGCAAAGCATGACTTACCAACTCATCAATACCTTCATTTTTCGCAGCAGAAATCGGAATTACTGGAATGCCCAAAATATCCTCCATTTCGTTAATACGAATCGATCCACCATTTCCCCGCACCTCGTCCATCATATTCAGCGCCAATACCATTGGCACATCCAACTCCATTAACTGCATGGTTAAATATAAATTTCGTTCAATATTTGTTGCATCTACAATATTAATAATACCCGTCGGTTTTTCTTCTAAAATAAACTTACGTGAAACAATTTCCTCACTGCTGTATGGAGAAAGCGAATAAATTCCTGGCAAATCCGTAACCAATGTATTGGCATTTCCCTTAATCGTGCCACTCTTACGGTCTACTGTAACACCTGGAAAATTGCCGACGTGTTGATTAGAACCTGTTAATTGATTAAATAATGTCGTTTTTCCGCAGTTTTGATTGCCTGCTAAGGCAAATGTCAGGCAAGTGTCTTTTGGCAGCGGATTTTCCTCTGCCTTAACATGGTAACGTCCGCCCTCTCCAAGCCCAGGATGTTCTTTTTTCTTTCCTGCACCAGTTAATTTTCTTTTCCCATGCACAGTAACCGGTGCTGCATCGGTTTCCTGTATACTTAACGGCGTTGTTTCTGTTACTCCTGTCACTTCTATTTGCTGTGCATCCGCAAGCCGCAGTGTTAATTCATAGCCACGGATTCGCAACTCTATAGGATCGCCCATAGGTGCATATTTTACTACCGTTACCTCAACGCCCGGTATTACCCCCATATCCAGCAGATGCTGCCGCAGAAAACCTGTCCCGCCAACCTTTTCTACAACTGCTGACTGCCCGATTTCTAAGTCCTTCAGTGTCATTGTAATTCCCCCCAATTATGCAGCATAAGTGCTTTATATTTCTACCGTTAGTATATGCTAACAAATGTTATATGTCAAGAACTTTTTCCCTTTATCAAATCAAGGAAATTGAATAGAAAGCGTAAAAGAAGGGCCTCCAGCAATTGCCGAAAACCCCTTCTTTTTAATTAGCGAAATTTTATTCTATTTCTATTGATAGCAAACAATCTTTCCAAAATCTGCCTTTAAGGATGCGCCGCCGACTAAGCCGCCGTCAATATCCGGCTGTGCAAACAATTCTGCTGCATTTCCTGCATTTACAGAACCGCCGTACTGAATGCGTACTGCTTCTGCAGTTGCAGCGTCATACATCTCTGCAATGCACTCACGGATTCCCTTGCAGACTTCCTCAGCCTGCTCTGTCGTTGCCGTCTTGCCTGTACCGATAGCCCAGATAGGTTCATATGCAATAACCAGTTTCTGTACTTGCTCTGCGGTAACACCTGTTAAATCAGATTTAATCTGGAAACGAATCCAATCCATTGTAACACCCATTTCTCTCTGCTCTAAAGACTCACCGCAGCAAAGAATCGGGGTAAGATTGTGCTCAAATGCTTTCTTTACTTTTTTATTTAATGTGCAATCACACTCTTTAAAGTAATCACGTCTTTCAGAATGTCCGATAATTACATACTCTACACCTGCATCAACAAGCATTTCCGGAGAAATCTCGCCTGTATATGCGCCTTTCTCCTCATAGTACATATTCTCAGCGCCAACCTTTACATTAGTTCCCTTCACAGCTTCTACTACTGGTACAATATCAATTGCTGGTACACAATAAACAACATCTACATCATTATTCTGCACTAACGGCTTTAATTCCTCAACCAATTTCACTGCTTGGCTTGGTGTCATATTCATTTTCCAGTTGCCAGCAATAATCTTCTTTCTTGCCATATTTATTTTTAACTAATAACATATACAAAAATGTATATGCCAGATGGACTTTACATTTTCCATCTAATTAGCTTTTCCTTTCCTAGATTTTTATTTTGCCTTTGCTTAATTTTATTCTTTATTTATCGTCTGCTGCCATAACGCCTGGAAGCTCTTTGCCCTCTAAGAATTCAAGGGAAGCGCCGCCGCCTGTAGAAATATGGCTCATCTTATCTGCAAAGCCTAATTGGTTTACTGCTGCTGCACTATCGCCGCCGCCGATAATTGTGGTTGCGTCTGTTTCTGCCAATGCTTTTGCTACTGCAATCGTTCCTTTTGCAAGTGTAGGATTCTCAAATACGCCCATAGGCCCATTCCATACAACAGTCTTAGCTGATTTTACTGCATCTGCGAAAAGCGCTGCTGTCTTCTCACCGATATCAAGACCTTCCTTGCCTGCCGGAATCTTATCTGCATCTACGATTTCTACTGCGATTTCTGCGTCAATCGGATTGGGGAATCCATCTGCAATTGTAGTGTCGATCGGAAGTAAGAGTTTCTTGCCAAGCTTCTCTGCTTTTTCCATCATCTCTTTGCAGTAATCGATCTTTTCGTCATCTACTAAAGAATTACCGATCTCATATCCCTTTGCCTTTAAGAAAGTAAATGCCATACCGCCGCCGATAATCAAGGTATCACATTTCTCAAGCAGGTTATTGATAACATTTAACTTGTCTGCTACTTTTGCACCGCCAAGAATTGCAACAAAAGGACGAACAGGGTTCTCTACTGCATTGCCAAGGAACTCGATCTCTTTCTGCATTAAGTATCCAACTGCATTTTCGCCGCCTTTTTCTGAAATAAACTTTGTAACACCTGCAACAGAAGCGTGTGCTCTATGAGAAGAACCAAATGCATCACATACATATACATCTGCTAAATCAGCTAATTCCTTACTAAATTCATCCCCATTCTTTGTTTCTTCTTTACCGCGGAAACGTGTATTCTGCAATAATACAACATCTCCTTCTTTCATCGCTGCAACTGCTGCTGTAGCTGCCTCGCCAGTTACATTGTAATCCGAAACAAAATTTACCTCTTTGCCAAGCTTCTCAGAAAGTCTTTTTGCAACGGGTGCTAAAGATTCTTTCTCGTTCGGGCCTTCCTTTACTTTTCCAAGATGTGAGCAAAGAATAACCTTGCCGCCGTCCTTTATTAACTTCTGAATGGTAGGAAGCGCTGCAACAATACGTGTTTCATCTGTAATCTCGCCGTTTTTTAAAGGTACATTAAAATCACAGCGTACAAGCACTCTTTTCCCGCTTACATTAATATCATCAACTGTTTTCTTATTTAATCCCATTTCTATATTTTCCTTTCCTATACTTTCCTATTTTCTTTGCGCACCTATGTGCAATCGAGTAGGGGAATGTCTTTCTCCACTACTTGCCGTGTGACCCATGCGCCGCCTTAGCGGCATATTTCATCTGCACGAGTCTGTACATAACGAAAGGCCCGGCCCATAAGACCGGACCTTTGATAGGTCTTTATCACTGTCCGAGGACAATTCCTATAAATTATGCTAACTCTGAGAAATACTTAATTGTTCTAACCATCTGAGATGTGTAGCTGTTCTCATTGTCATACCAAGAAACAACCTGTACTAAGTTGTCAGCGCCAACCATTGTCTGTGTAGCATCAAAGATAGAACCATATGTGCTTCCTACGATATCAGAAGATACGATCTCATCCTCGTTGTATCCGAAAGACTCTGTTGCTGCTGCTTTCATAGCTGCATTGATTTCTTCCTTTGTTACAGACTTCTCAACAGTTGCTACAAGGATTGTTGTAGAGCCTGTCGGGGTCGGTACACGCTGTGCAGAACCGATTAACTTGCCGTTTAACTCAGGAATAACTAAGCCGATAGCCTTTGCAGCACCTGTGCTGTTTGGAACGATATTTACAGCGCCTGCACGAGATCTTCTTAAATCGCCTTTTCTCTGAGGGCCGTCAAGAATCATCTGATCGCCTGTGTAAGCATGGATCGTGCTCATA
>CBCOYO010000091.1:0-14352 GCA_965114465.1 uncultured Lachnospiraceae bacterium | reverse complement strand
CGTCCCCAATCGTTGCAAACGCTGCAAGCTCCAGCAGTTCCAGACCCAGTTCGGATTCCATTACCTCCTGCCAAGAACAAGTATTTCTTTTTGCAAGCAATGCCAGCACAAGTTTATATGCAACTACAGCGCCACAGATTTCCGGAAACGGATAAGAACAGTCCTCCTGTTTCGGGTCAACAACTGCCTTTGCCTTCGGTATTAAATAATGCCGCATCCCCTCCAACTCCTCATAAGGTACTTCATGATGATCGGTAATAATTACTGTCATGCCCAGAGAATTGGCAAAATCTATCTGCGGCAACGCTGCTATCCCATTATCACAAGTTAGCACGGTATCCGTTCCTGCATCAAACGCATCTTGTATCAAGCTTTCATTTAAACCATAGCCGTCACGGATGCGGTGTGGTATCGCTGTGTCCACTTGCGCACCGCACGCCGTAAGCCCGCTGTATAGAATATATGTAGAACAAATACCATCAATATCATAATCGCCGATAATACGGATATGCTTTCCCTCCGCAATCTTTTCTAACAATATATCAACTGCTTTTTCCATATCCTTTAACAACAGCGGCGGATATAAGTCTGCTCTTGTGCCGTGAAGGAATTTCTCAATATCCCGCTCCTCTACCACATCTCTGTTTCTGATAATTCGCGCAAGCACAGGGCTTATGCCGTATTGTTGTGCTATCTTATTAAAATCTGCCCGTTTCGCTGCCACCATCCATTTACTCATAATATAAATATCCCTTTCTATTTGTCAGGTGAACTATATCTCAAATTTTTTTGTCGACTGACAGGGGGCTGCACGCATCCCTTACCCCAAATTATATCACTTTTTAAAACATTATCAACTGATTCTTCCACTAGTACAGCATTATCTCTTTCTTATTTCTTGAAGTCCATCTTACAGTAAAAACTCCACCACCGCATAAACCCCACCCTCTGTATTATTGAGCGCAATCTGCATTCTGTTGTCCTGCTGATAAACCATTGGCACCACCAGATCGCCTGCAAAGGCTGGATTTTTATATTCAACGCGAAGCTGCTGAATCTGCTGTGCTGTATCGTTTCGTGTCTGCTGTGACAGCAGTTCCATAGCAAGCTTTACGTATTCCACATTGTTCATATGACCGTTAGAGTCAATCTGATACCGACGCACCGCAAAGGCATCCTTTTGCTCGCCGCTACCTTTTATGGCAATTTTCCTCGGCGCATAATCCATTTCAATTTTTTCAGAAAGTTCGTATCCCTGAATGATTTCCTCCGTTAATTTCGTCGGATGTCCTTTCTGTGTGTCGATAAGTGACCAGATGGACGCCCCTTTTACAAGCGCCTCACCTGATTCGGAAGTCATTAGAAAATTGCGGTATCCTAGAAATCCTTTAAAATCATACGGCATCGTCATTACATTTACCATTTCATTGAGCATAGGGCGGCGCAGAATTACTATCTGCCAAGCTCCCAAAAGCCACGCCAAAAAATGTTTCTTTAGATACTTCATTGTAATGCTGCCATTTTCCGCCTCAAAAATTGCCGCATCCTGAAAACAACTTAAAATTGCCGGAATCGTCATTTTTAATGTTCTATCGGTTGTACTGTAGCCAACCCTTATCTGATAATTGTACATAATTCCCCCTATTCTACATGAATTTGCATCTGCGCTCTATTACAGGCGCACAAAACTTGCTCCATCTGCTCTCTTTCACCAACACACAAAACTTATTCCACCTGCACTCTTTCATTGGCGCACAAAACTTGCTTCATCTGCTCTCTATTACAGGCGCACAAAACTTGCTCCATCTGTACTCTCTCACTGGCATACAAATCTTGCTCCATCTGCTCTCTTTCACTGGCGTACAAATCTTTCTCCATCTGCTCTCTTTCACCGACACATAAAACGTATTCCACAGCGCTTACTTCATATTTTTCGCCATTCCTTTCCGAAAGCACAAACAAATTGTGAAATTTTGTCAAATTTCTTCACTCTTATATATTGACGAGTACTTAAATTTATCAATAATACTGACTCACGAGCGTAATTAACTTGAGTGCTACGGTATAATTTATCGCTCGCGAGTATAAACACATTTTCCTCAGCACTGTATCTGTACATAGAAAAAACTCGCTAAAAATTTCCAATTAAATAAAATCGCACAATTCCATATACCAATAAATGCACTGGATATATCGCATAAAATAAATATTTTAGCTGCTTTCCACGTGTGCCGTTATACAAATGTATTGGTATAAATGCCAGCGGCGCTGTCAGTTCATACGAAAACGCTAGCGCTCCCACCAAGTCACGCACCCATATATTGATATCTCTGCAATAGTAAAACATTATAATAAAGAGTACACCTTTCCAGTGATAATCCACTTCCAGAAATTGCCCTGCACAAGCAAACACACCAATGCAAACCACCTGCCCCAGAATACACCTTATATCGTACTGCGCTCCCGCCTTTCTAATTTTATCCAGAACAACAAGCGCACAAAGCCCTAATGTCAATGTAAAATACACATTTTGTCCCTGTGGATACCACACTTTCCCAAAAATCGCCATATTAAACGGAATTTCTGATAAAAGCGCAAACACAAAGCATCTACCAATATATTTCTTCACATTGCGCGTATAAAAAAAACCCTCTACCAATAAAAAGCAGTAAATTGGAAATGCAATCCGTCCAATATAGCGCAGAGCCCTATAAATTTCGTATTCTTTGCTGTCCAACTGCCAATAAACCGCTGCCGCAAAATGATCAATCAACATGGTTACTACCGCAATCCATTTCAAAACGGAAGCACTTAATCCCCACTTACTAGTATTTTCCCCTTCCATAGCGAATCCCCCAATAATTTATATAACCTTACTATATTAAGGAACTGTTTAAAAATAACTCCCCTTAATGCGACAGCCCCATTTCCCACATCCTGCGTATATGTAAAATGGCTGCAGTCTTACAAACTGCAGCCATAAACAGGCAATCCTGTTTGCTCTCTATTTTTTATCCACTTTTACCTTTGTACGAAGTACATACCACAGTGCGCCCGTAATACATACTGACGAATACGTACCACAGACAATACCAACCATTAACGGCAGGGCAAACTCACGGATTGATGTTACACCAAGCACAAACAGTGCCGCCACCATAATAAATGTTGTCAATGAAGTAAAGATACTTCTTGAAAGCGTTTGACTGATACTTCTGTTTACTAGTTCGTCCAATTTATCCTTTTTCTGCATTGTGCCAAGGTTCTCTCTAATACGGTCAAATATAACAATCGTTGCGTTAATAGAATAACCGACAATCGTCAACATACACGCGATAAACGTACTACCCACAGAAACCTTTGCAACCGCATAGAACGCAAGCACTACCAACACATCATGCAAAAGCGCCGCAACGGAACTTGCCGCAAAACGGATATCCTTAAAACGAAACCAAATATAAATCAGCATACAGATTGTCGCAATTACAACGGCAAGAATCGCATCACTTTTCATTTCCGAACTAATCGTTGAACTAATTGTTTCTGCTGTAATTAAATCCTTATTGACACCGAAATTAGACACCAATGCGTCTTCCAATTCCTGACGCTCATCTACATTTAATTCCCTTGTCTTAAATATTACTTCGTTAGAGCCGGCAACCTTCTGCACCTGAACAGCGCCATCGCCTGTTACCCCGCTAAATACTGGCACTATCTTTGCATCAATATCCGCAAGCGGCATATCCTCATTAAATGTCACATTTGTAGAAGTTCCGCCGACAAAATCAAGACTATAATTTAATACATTGCCTGTGGTTGCGCCATTAATTCCCAGAAATACAAAACCAACCACAATTACCAGAATCGAAGCGGCAAAGAAAATATTTTTCTTTCCCAAGAAATTCACAGTATTCTGCTCCTTAGCCGCACCATAGAACTTTTCGTCCTTAATTCCGACCGCAAAAAGCGATTTTAATATCAACCGTGTGACAACCAATGCCGTAAACATAGAAAGAACAATACCAAGCGCAAGCGTATAAGCAAAGCCCTTTACTGTACCAGAACCCTTTAGTGCAAGCACCAGCGCTGCAATTAATGTTGTGACATTACCGTCTACAATTGCAGACATTGCCTTTTTAAAACCAGTGTCAATCGCACTGCGGACGGTTTTTCCTGCCGCAATTTCCTCTCGAATACGCGCAAAAATAATTACGTTTGCGTCCACCGCCATACCAATGGAAAGAATAATACCCGCAATACCTGGCAGTGTCAGCGTAATCTCAAACATATTTAAGCACAGCACAATTAAAATCGTATAAATAATCAAAGCCAGCACAGAGGCTACGCCCGGAATGCGATATACGACAATCATAAATACCGCAATTACCAATAAACCAATTGCTGCTGCCTTTAAACTGGTGTTTATCGCTTCCTCACCAAGCTGCGCCCCAACAACATTAGAACGAAGTTCTTCTAATTCCAGCTTCAATCCACCAATACGGATTTGACTTGCAATCTTTTCTGCTTTTTCAAAACTCTCCATACCAGTAATCTGCGCACGTCCGTCTGTCAATGCTGCCTGTACTGTCGGTACACTGACAAAATCCCCATCATAGTAAATACCAAGCGTTTCACTGTTATTACCATTATTATATGCCTTTGTCGTTGCATCCGCAAACTTCTGTGCACCCTCACTTGTAAAGATCAAGTCTACCACAAACTGGCTGTTTCCGTAATTATCACTTCCTGATGCACCCTGTGCGGAATCGACATCCGTTCCCTCAAGTACAATGCTTCCGTTCGCTTTAAGTTCGTCAATGGTCTTATTCAGCGAATATCCTGTATCACCGCTGCCTGTATAAGAATAATTATCATTTCCCTCACTATCCGTCTGCGAAATAAAATACAGCGCACCAGGTCTTCCTAAATCTTCCAAAATCGTATTTGCATCCGACACACCAGGAATCTCGATATTAATTCTATCCGTTCCTTCCTGATATACCTGCGCCTCAGTACTATAGACTTCAACCCTTTTTTGCAGCTTATAAATGGTATCACTCATATCCTCACTCGAAGGCGCTTCATCCCCCACTGCCTGATACGTAATACTAACACCGCCTGCCAGATCAAGCCCCTGCTTAATCCCTGATGCTGCGCCAGCCCCCTCTGTGCCGATTCCCCAGATTGCCGTATAACCCAGCCCAATCATCACCAGCAAGGTTATTACCAATGTTAAAATACCCTTGTTTTTTTTCATACTAATCCTCCATGCTTATTAAAAATGCTCCACTGGATACCTGCGCCGCTTTATGTATCTGCATCTGCAAGCGCCGCCTTTATCATAATTGCACATTCTACACGCTTTCTTTGCAGTTCGCATCCTAAATCATATGTGCCTTGAATGCTTCCTTGGAAATTGTAAGCATTTGCTGCACATCCGCCGCTGCAATAAAACTTTGCAAAACAGTCCCTACATTTTTCCTTTGCATATACATTGCATGACCGAAATGCCTCGCGGATATCCGTATTTACAATCCCATCATCCACATTTCCCATTAAGAACTTGTCCTGCCCTACAAACTGATGACATGGGTAAAAATCGCCCCACGGTGTAACCGCCAAATACTCCGTACCCGAACCACATCCGGACAAACGTTTGTAAACACAAGGCCCGCCCTCTAAGTCTATCATAAAATGAAAGAAATTAACACCCTTTCCTTCCTTATGGCGACGAATTAATTCTATAGCAAGCTTATCATACTCTGCAAGCAACTCCGGAATATCGTCTTTGGTCAAGGCATAGTCCTCACTCTCCGGCGCTACCACTGGCTCTATGGAAATCTGTTCAAATCCTAAATCTGCCAAATGACAAACATCCGCCGCAAAATCCTTATTAAAATGCGTAAACGTCCCTCTTACATAATAGTTTGTTTGATTGCGGCTCTCGGCAACCTTTTGAAATTTTGGAAGCACCAAATCATAACTTCCCTGCCCTCCTGCAAGCGGCCGCATTTTATCATGCACAGATTTCCTACCGTCAATACTTAACACTACATTTGCCATCTCTTGGTTTACAAAATCCAAAATATCATTATCCAGCAAAACCCCATTCGTTGTGAGCGTAAAACGGAATTTCTTATGATGCGTTTCCTCCAAACTTCTGCCATACGCCACTAAGTCCTTTACCACCTGCCAATTCATCAAAGGTTCTCCGCCAAAGAAATCCACTTCCAGATTGACACGGCTGCCGGAATTTGCCACAAGAAAATCAAGTGCCTTCTTACCAACCGCAAAAGACATTAATGCGCGCCTGCCATGATATTCACCCTCCTCTGCAAAACAATATCTGCATTTTAAATTACAGTCATGGGCAATATGTAAACATAACGCCTTTACCACTGTCTGCCGATTCTGAAACGCTTCGATACTCTTTTCATAGATATCTTCCGAAAAAAGCTGCCCCGATTCTCGCAGCGTTAAAATTTCCTCCAATATTTCATGAACTTCTTCTATTGCAACCTTCTCCTTGGCAAACATTGCATCTTTCATCAGTGCCGTCTGAATACAGTCCTTATCTGCCCATTCCAAATGGTTTTCAACGATTAAAGCAATCATATCATATGTTATTTTATCCACTACATGAACAGAACCACTGTTAACATCCAACACAATATAAAAACCATTATTTATATATTGATGTATCAATCACTTTCGTCCTTTCTAAACTTAAAATTCCTATAAGTGCCCATGTGCAATCGAGTAGAGAAGAGCCATCTTCCCCTATTCGCCGCGCCCCCATGCACCGCTTCAACAGCATATTTCCCCTGCATGGGGCTGCACAATCGAGTAGAGGAAAAACCTTTCCCCTACTCGCCCGCCAGGCACTCGTCAGTCTCTGCTGACATATTTCCTTTGGATGCCCGTGCGCATAAAAGATAAGCAGCGAAAACTCGCTGCTTAGTTAAAATCCTCTATTGTGAAATCCTTTAAGCAAATATATAACATATGTTATTTTGTGTGCTCACAACTCTGATTTCCAACAGTACAGGACGTTTTACAAGCTGATTGGCAAGAAGTCTGGCACTCGCCGCAGCCGCCTTTTTTTACGGACTCCTTATAATCTCTTGTCGTTAACGTTTTAATGTGCTTCATCTTCAAAATCCTCCTTGTATTTTCACTTTCAGTAGTATATCACAATATCCGCCGCTCGAAAAGCCCCTTTTTTAATTTTTTTTGTTCTCTTCAATTAATTGGTGCAGCTTTTTAATTGCCTGTGATATTCCGCCGATTTCACAAATTAGCCCTTCTTCCACGGTTTCCTTGCCCTCAAGTACCGATCCCACGTCTTTTGTCAGTACTTCTGTTTCCATCATTAACGCCTCATAACGTTCCTTGGAAATATTGCAGTGGCTGCATACAAAGCTTGTAATACGGTTCTGCACATCCCGAAAATAATTAAAAGTCTGTGGAACTCCAATCACCATGCCATTCATGCGCACCGGATGAATCACCATTGTTCCAGTAGGTACAATAAAAGAATAATCGGTGCTGACTGCAATTGGCACACCAATACTATGGCTTCCGCCCAGCACCAGCGAAACGGTTGGTTTGCTCAGTGACGCAATCATTTCTGCAATTGCAAGCCCCGCTTCCACATCACCGCCCATCGTATTCAGTAGTAAAAGTACACCATCAATCTCACTGCTGTCCTCAATGGATGCAAGCTGTGGCAGCAGCAATTCATACTTTGTTACTTTTGACTGGTTTCCAGCATTTTCATGACCCTCAATTTCCCCAATAATTGTAATTAAATGTATTTTATGCTGCTTCTCGTTTTCGTCCAGCGTAATCTGGCTTTCTTTCTCAATCTTTTCATCCTTGTATTTTTGATTCTCTAATGCTTCATTTTTTTCATCTTGCTTCTCCGCCATATTGATTACCTCCAAATGTGATAAAGTGTTCTTTTTATTCTTTCACATTTGCAGACAAACTATACCAAGGAAACAAATCAGACGCAAATTAAATATCAAAAAAATCCATTCCTGTCATATCTGTAATATCGTAATCATCATTGGGTGACGGTTCAATTGCGTAATCCATTTCCCTGTGTTCTTTGCGTTTGGGAACTGGCAGCGGATTTTCGATAAATTGCGTTTTCTTCATACCGATATCCTCCGGCAGTATCTCTTTCATACCTAACGGCTCCTCTCTCTTTGCAGTTTCTGCTCCAACAAATTCCCCATCTAATCCAAGTAAACGCACCACAGCACCCGCTATCCGAAATAAAATACTCACCAAAAGAAACGCGGCTGTCCAAAGTAGAACTTTTAGATGCAGCGGCGACGCCTTTACCGTGATTCTAATATAGGCAGGTATTGTTGCCAACACCATACTGACCACAAAACCAATATAACTGTTGGACAAAATCCGCACAGCGAAAAATAATACCAAAACCGCCATTAGTTGCAGAAAAACATTAAGATATATTCCGGACATAGCAAAATTTCCCAAAACCATACAAGACAGTGACAATAAATACTGGTATGCATTCTGCACAATATTGATGCCCGCAGCAGTCCCAGATGCCGCACCTCCGCCCTCTGCTGTCAAAAATGCTTGATAAAAAAGTGCCTCATCTGCCGCAATATCCTCCTGCGCCACCGTTTTATAATGTGTTGAAATAAAATATCCCCGTATTCCTATCGAAAATGCTATTACCACAATTATCAACAGCAAAGTAAGCCATATTTTGTTTTTCATCCGAATACCCCCTTTGCCATTGACAAATCTTATTGCTTTAAATTCTTTTATACCTTAAATCTGTTCAAGTGCCTGCGCGATATCCGCTATAATATCCTCTGCATTCTCAATTCCCACAGAAAAACGGATTAAATCCGGCTGAACTCCCGCTTCCTTTAACTGTTCATCCGTCATCTGCCTGTGCGTATGGCTTGCCGGATGTAGAACGCAAGTTCTAGCATCTGCAACATGTGTCACAATTGCCGCCAACTGTAAATGATCCATAAAGGTAACACTGGCTTCTCTGCCGCCCTTTAAACCAAAAGAAATAACGCCGCAAGTGCCGTTTGGCATATATTTCTGCGCCAAATTATAATATTTACTGCTCTTTAGCCCTGGATAATTTACCCAAGCTACCTTATTATTCTGCTCCAGCCACGTTGCAACTTTTAAAGCATTTTCACAATGTCTAGGTACGCGCAAATGCAATGTTTCCAGCCCAATATTTAATAAAAATGCATTCATCGGCGACTGTATAGAGCCTAAATCTCGCATCAACTGCACTGTTGCCTTTGTAATATAAGCCTTCTTTCCAAACCGTTGCGTATATGTCACACCATGATACGATTCATCCGGAGTTGTCAATCCGTGGAATTTTTCTCCATACTGATTCCAGTCAAAATTACCAGAATCCACAATTGTACCGCCAACACACATTGCATGTCCATCCATGTATTTTGTTGTAGAATGTGTTACAATATCTACTCCATATGCAAATGGTCTGCAATTAATCGGCGTTGCAAATGTATTATCGACAATTAGCGGAACACCATGTGCATGTGCAACCTTTGCAAATTTTTCAAAATCAAGCACCACCAAAGCGGGATTTGCAATGGATTCTGCAAGAACACATTTTGTATTTTCTTGGAATGCCTGATTTAATGTTTCCTCATCTGCGTCAGGATCGACAATCGTGCACTCTATCCCCATTTTTTTCATTGTGACAGTTAAAAGGTTAAATGTACCGCCATAAACTGTTGACGATAGAACCACATGATCACCCGTTTCACAGATATTAAATACCGCATAATAATTCGCTGCCTGACCAGAAGACGTCAGCATAGCTGCCACACCGCCCTCCAATTCGCATATTTTCTGCGCCACCATATCATTGGTAGGATTCTGTAGACGAGTATAAAAATACCCCTCCTGCTCCAAGTCAAATAGTTTCCCCATTTCATCCGAAGTTTCATATTTGAATGTAGTAGACTGATAAATTGGAAGCACTCTTGGCTCTCCATTCTTTGGCTTCCAGCCCGACTGGATACATTTTGTTTCAATCGAATATTCCTTGCTCATTTTTTCCTCCTCGTTTCGATTTTTCCAGAATGGTTTAAATCATAATAAAATATATACTGCTGCAAAATACCACTGTAGCCCACATATCTGTCAAATGGAAAGCCTTCAGGATACTGTGCTGCAAGTACATGATTAATATGTGTATCTATGGGAAACGCATCTGTTTTATGTAATGCATACAAGCAAATACAATCCGCCACTTTTACGCCGACACCATATAGTTTCATTAATTCTGCCTTAGCTGTAATATAATCCATTTCCGGCAGTGCTGCCAAATCCACTTCCCCATTTAAAATACTCTCTGCTGTTTGGCGGATATATCGGCTTCGATATCCTAAATTGCACGCATAAAGTTCTTCTATAGATGCCTCTGCCAATGCCTGCGGTGTAGGGAATACATAGTATGTAATACCTGTCTGAGTCTGCTTTTGCTCACCATAGGTTTCGCATAGTGTTTGAATGCACTTGCGGATTCTTTTAATATTATTCTGCTGCGAAATAAGAAACGAAATAATAATCTCCCATAAATCCTGCTTTAAAACACGGATGCCGTTTCCATATGCTGCTGCGGAACACAAATATGTATCCTGTGCGTCAATATTTCGGATAATAGAACCATAATCTGTATCCAAATCAAAATAATGCCGCCATAGGGTATCCATATCCTCCTGCGAACATACAAAGGTAATCTGGTCATTTTGCTGCAAGATTTCAAGGTATTTTCCAAAAGCAACAAGGCTGTATCTGCCACACTCCGGATTTTCTTCCACAGCTTCCTCCTGCATCATACGAAAACACTGCCCTGAATGGCATATTTGTGAGAGCGAAAAATTACTATTTTGTATTGTTATCATTGGCGGCTTTATATCATTCATGTCTATTATTTTATCCTTTCTTGCCGGATTTTGCAAGTTGTGAATGGAATAATTTATTTACCGATATAGTTTCAAAGAATATTGTAAACTTTTTAGGCATCCAATATTGCTTTATATATTTCAAAATCTTCCTGTTTCCACACATCAAATACAATCCGCTCCAACTGCGTTTCTGTCTGCAAATACTCCCTTACTGTATTTACTGCAATTTCAGCCGCCATTTTCTGCGGAAAATGAAATTCTCCTGTAGAAACACAGCAAAATGCGACACTTTTTAACCCATTTTTAGAAGCTAATGCCAAACAGGAACGATAACAATCCGCAAGCTGTCTGCAATGTTTTTGTGTAAGCTGACCTGTTACAATTGGTCCGACAGTATGCAGAATATAACGGCTTGGAAGGTTAAATGCTGGTGTTATTTTTGCTTGTCCTGTCGGTTCGTCATATCCCTGCTGGTTCATCAAATTATCACAAGCTAAGCGAAGCTGCATTCCACTGACGCTGTGAATAATATTGTCAATACAGGAATGACAGGGCACAAAACATCCCCTTAACGCACTGTTTGCGGCGTTTACTATTGCATCAATTTTTAATGTTGTAATATCACCACGCCAGAGGACAAGGCGGGCATCTACTGGCAAAGTGGGCAGCAGCGCACTGTCTATAACTCCTTTTTCTCGAACCTCCTCGCACAGATATTCGTCTTGTACTTTCAGAACCGATTCGTCAATGGGACGAGGCGGACGGATATTCATAAGACTTCTTAAAAGTGTTTTCTGTTCTTCCATCTTGTCTGGTATTGTTATTTCGCGATATTGCTCTTCCTCCGATAACAGCGCTTTTATTAAAAACAGCCTTCTTTCATTTTGTGTCAAACCTTATTCCTCCTGTAATTAATTTAAAATTTTCCCAATATCCCCATTTAAACAGATAGATTTTACCTTGATTTCCTCCAGCGCAAATACTTCTCCAAAATTCATACAGATATATACTACATAACGCCAGAATTTACCATACTGCACTGTTCAAACGTATATGGCTGGTATTATGTAGTCAGGTCGCTCGGAAATTTTAACCGTTAAGCAATATAAATTGTATTTTCGTAATCTTCTGCTATCTGCCAACACGGATATTTAATAATTTCTAGCGTGTAAAATCCAACACCTAACGCCAATAAAACAATTTTTGTTTTCCAATACGCACTTCATGAGTTTTTACATATTTTTTATCATTCCTTTCCAAGGCACAAACAAATTGTGAAAGTTTTATCAAATCCTTTCACTCTTTTCGCCATTCCTTTCCGAAGGCACAAACAAATTGTGAAAGTTTTGTCATATTTTTTCACTCTTTCAATTTTTCAATCATACAGCTATGTGGTTTGTTTTGGTCTTCCTTATTATAATTCACACCGACAAGCAGTATTTCTCCTACATATCCCTCCAGTGCCTGTGTGTAGTTTCTGTCTTTTATCTGCTGTATTGCTGTAACGGCGGTATAATTGTATTTCAGTTCAACTATCAATGCTGGCTTTCCTGTATGTGTCAGCGGTAAAAATACAACATCTGCAAACCCTTTCCCAGCAGGCAGCTCTCGTATCAGCTTATAGTCTTTTCTTGCGCTGTAATACGCCAGTCCGATTGCTGCGCCTAACGCATTTTCATCATTATATGTTAAAATAGATGCTATTTCTGTATGTGCCCTGTCTAGCCCCTCAGCAACGCTTCTTTCATCGCATAATAACGTATCTTCCAGCAGTTTTTCAGATGCTTTTAAGATTTGCATTACATTCTGCCAGCCGCCGACACTCATTGCATTTTCAAATTCTTCAATAATCTCCTTATTAGGAATAAAGGCTTCCTTGGCTTCGGAATCATATGCTAAATATCCTAAATGTATTAATAGCGTCAACACATCATCCTTTATCCGAAAATTGCGCATATCATTGCGGAAACTGCGTGTATTTACCCGCACACGCCCGCCCCCCAGCATCTGCACAATGTCCGCACGCAGCCCGTCAAAGTCCATTTCCATATAGATTTTCAACGCATCGTAGACTTCCGTTGACGTCCAATAATTGGAAAACTTATGGCGGCGCATTGCTTCTACCACCGATTTCGGGTTATAAATATGCTGATACTTCGTAAAGGTATATCCATCATACCAACCGCTTGTCTGCACAAAATCCATTTGATAGCGTTCGCAGAGTTCTTTTACTTCATTTTCTGTAAATCCAGTGTATTCTTCAAAAACATCCTGATCGGTCATGGAATACTCTGTAAACATGTTTAACGCAGAATGTTCTCCATATTTTTTCACAGGCAGAATCCCTGTCATATAGGCAAGAGCGACATAGGGCTGGTCTTTTAATAAATTTCGCAAAAAATCAAGATACTGTTTCTGTAATGTTTCCGATTCCTGCCTCTCCCGCATTACACAGTCCCATTCGTCGATTAAAAAGATAAACTTTTTCTTGGTTTTCACATATATTTTTCTTAGAACAGCAGCAAGGGTTGTTTCATGTGCGGAAAATAATTCTCCATATTCCTCGCGAATTTCTTCAATAACAACTTGCTCCAAATAGTCTGTTACATTTTGATTTTTGGCTTCTATCAGAAAATGCTGCATATTTAAGAAAATAACATCATATTGGTTGCGATGCTCCTGAAATGTTTTATCTTGTTCGATTTTTCGTCCTTTAAATAATTCTAATGAATCACAGCCACAACTATAATACGCCGCAAGCATTTCAAGTGTCATTGACTTTCCAAAACGTCTTGGTCTGCTGACACAGATAAATTTTTGCTTCGTATTAAGATATTTATTTGTATATGCAATTAATCCTGTTTTATCTACGTAAATTTCAGAAGATATAGTTTCCCGAAAGCCGTCATTTTCTGGATTCAAATAAATGCCCATATGTGATACCTTCCCACTATTTAAACCTATTATTACTTCGGCTATTAAAAATCATATTTGCAGCTTGGTTAAACTACTGTATTTATCAAAATTTTTCTAAGAAAATATTGCGATTTATAACCGCCTAAGTAATATATCAGCTATAATAAGCAAATCTCAAATATATACAAACAATGCATTTGCTTTCTTATTGTTCCATTTCTATTTTACTATGTAATCCTATGTAATGCAAATATATTACACGCCATTAAAGAACTGTTAAAAATTAACTTGTTACTTTTCACACCCACGTCAAAGTAGTGGGAATCATGCGCCAAAATGCTTGCACTTTAGCATTTTGTGTGCAAAATCTGTTATAATTCACACCTCAATAACTTATAAGCTAATAAAAACTGGCATGAGTGTGAATTATGTAACAGTTCAGATAACCCATTGAACTGTTACGTATCCAGCCATTGGAAAT
>CBCOYO010000090.1:0-14466 GCA_965114465.1 uncultured Lachnospiraceae bacterium | reverse complement strand
TAGACGACGGAATGAAAACGATTCACAGATATGGCATTGCGTGCTACAAAAAGCGGTGCAAGGTAGTTTCGGGATAGCTGTATATGAAAATGATGTATTGTTGATGAAATAAGGGAAAGAACAAACCACTTATTATTTGCATACGAGGGTTATATTGACGATTGTTAAGATTTTCCAATTTCTGCACAGCCCATATTGCATAAGCGGGCAATACGTGCTTTGCAGAAAGGAAAATCTAATCGTTCGTGAGTATAAGAAAATGGTGTACTAGTTTTTAGAGGTGCAAATAAGTGATGGTATGTTACCCATCAATATATACAGGGCCGTCGTATTTAGGCAAATGTATACAAGATCACTTAATATCGTGCTGCGATTGATATTATATCTTGTGTTATCAATGCTTATTGCGACAGCCCTAATATATATCGTTAGATTAATGCTCCTTTTTCAAGCCATGTACGATTCTCAGCACTTGTACCAAGTGCGTCAAGGACGACATTATAAGTATCGGATATTTTCCGATTCAGCATATAAATCTCTTTTTTAATTTCCAATTGTCCCATAGATAATTTATCAATCTTTTCTTTCATACCCTGCATATCGCTTTTCATATTCTGTATATCGCCTTTTATACTTTGTATTTCGGTTACAAGTAAATCAAGTTTTTCACTATCGGTCATTAAAAATCCCCCTATATTATAATTGCCAATTGTATCATTGTTACGTTCTTATTGAAGTAAGTATATCACAACTAAGATATAAAGTCTATTTAATTATTTGGTACAATAAGAGTAAACGTTCGTTATTTGTTACTTTTCATACCCACGCCAAAGGAATGGGAATTATGTGCGCAATCTGTTACGAATAAAATAATTGTATTAAAATAGAAATAGTGTTACAATTCAGTAAGGAAAAACGAATCGTTAATGAGTGAAAATAAGCCGACGATTGGGAAAAAATAAGGAGGTCTTACAAAGTATGAAAAAATCTGCTTGTTTCTGTGTGTTATTGATTTTGCTGCTTTGTTCTGCTTGCGGAAATACAGAGGCATTATTTACGACAATAGAGGAGAATCAAGAGAACAGCCAAGCGAGTGAGGAAGTTATTCCACAAAATAAATTGATATATTCAAATTTAGACAGTGAAGCATCTATAACAGAAGTACGGGATATTTTGATAAAAGCAGGTATTGGGATAAACCATATTGATACTGTATTAAATTGGGTAACAGATTATAATAACAGCATGAGAGAGTGCCCGTCCTTTTCTTTAGCAGGGGATTTTATTACAGCAGACGAAATGTTGGTTGATTATGGGGAATACCCTCCTATGTCTACACAATGGTACAAGCGTAATAACCGAAATTATCATGATGTTCTTTGCAGGATTGTAGCTTATGAGTTAAGTCAGGATAATATTTCTGTAGGGAAAGTAACGAAAGAAGAAAATTTTGACTGTTGGGATGAGAATACGGCATGGCTCTATACAGACGGAGATATTCTTTTTGGACGGGAAGCCGTAGAGGGCGAGCATAAAGCGTATGTTCCTTTTCCGCTGATTGATTGGAGTAAGGATACACAGGCAGAATATTTTACCCTGTTTAATCCCATTCCTATTACAGAACCATGCGGTGAGCAGGAAATGTTTGAAGCCATTCAAAAAAAATGGAACGAGCAGAAAATTTTATTTAAAGAAAATGCCTTTTCGTTAATTACTTTTTGGACGCAGAGTGGTAACAGAATATGTGCTTCACACGCAGCTATTTTGGTTGAAATAGATAATGGAGAGTATCTGTTATTTGAAAAAACAAACCCAGAATCTCCTTATGCGGCATCCAGATTTTCTTCTATTGATATAGTGAAACAATATCTATATAATATGATGAATTTAGATTACTCAAGATATAATGACAAAATTGGAACATATATTATTTTGCAAAATAACAAGCTGCTTTAATGCAATGTAAGAAATATTCTATTGGTGATACAAAATAAGAATTAATGAGGACAAATACATGAATAAACAGGAATGCATATTATTATTTAACTATTTATATCCAGATTTCTTTGAAAGTGAATCTGTTCGTGCACTGCCGGAGGAATATGTTTTTGATGAAATGATACTTTCCCTTAACGAATTTGATAGCAGCAAGTACAATAAACAATTTGATAACAGCGTTTCATTCGGTTTTTATAATGGCGGCATGGATGAATTAAGGAAAAAAGTAGAAAAAGTTGAACAACACTGGACGCCGTTTTTCAACGAAAATGACAGAATATTTTGCGGATATGTAAACGGAAAAGTCGCAAGTTTCTGCCTTGTTGACAATATGGGAATATACGAAATAAATGGACATAAGCTTAAAATAGGCGGTGCCGGATGTGTAGGAACACTTCCGGAATACCGTGACAAAGGAATAGGGCTGACAATGGTTAAGTACGTAACGCAAATATTAAAAGAAGAAGGCTATGATTACAGTTATATACATTATACGTATTTAGCGCCATGGTACGAAAAGCTTGGATATAAAACTGTAATACAATGGAATAGGAATGGTATCAAGTAACACGAAAATTCCTATTTGGGTGTGAAATAGAATAAGGATTTGGAGAAGTTATAAGATGATAAATAATATGATTATTGCGGGTGTCCCAAGAGCTGGGAAAAGCACAATTTCTCATCGGCTGGCAAAGCAGTATGGGTATCAGCATATTAGCATGGATTCTATAATAGCAGGATTTGAGAAGTGTTTTCCCGAAACAGGGGTGAATACTTATGCTGGTTTGTCTTCTATGGATACATTACATGTAATCAGCGGTAAGATAGCGCCTTTTATTCGGGCAATGTTGGACAGTGGCGAATACGATGAGTTTGAACCCGGCATGGTGCTGGACATCTATCAGCTTCTGCCAGAGGATTATATAAAATATATTGATGGGGCGAACTGTAAAATTGCTTATTTTATTACGTCTGACGTAACGCCGGAAGAACGGTTCGCAATACAAAGGAGATATGATACAGAAAAAGACTATACTTTCTACAAACCGGATAAAGAACTTCGAGAAGGGGCAGTGTATATCGTGGAGCAAAGCATCTGCATGAAAGAGCAATGTCAAAAGTATAGTTTGCCATATTTTGAAACCGCAAGAGAAAGAGAACAAGTGTTTCAACGCTTCTTACAAGAGTTTGATTTTTAGCGAAAGTTTTGCGGGAAAGTATTATTAAAATGCTCTCAGGTAACAGGGTATTGGTAGATGTGGATAAATCAGTTGCCGAAGCAGTTTTTGTGTGATAAGATAAAGAGAAATTAAAATTTCTAATGATTGTTTTGGAGGAAAGATGCAATGGCTGAAATTGGCAGAAAATTTTTATATAGGATTTTTTGTCTGGTGGCACTAATTGTAACAAGTTATCTTTTTGTGGATTTGTATTTAAGCCATACGCTGGATGTGCGGGTTATGGTGTTGTTTGGCATTATTTTTTCCGTGATATTCTTTGGGCTGTTGGATTGGGGACAGAATTATGCAGCACTGCGGCATAAAGAACAGGAATTAAAGATTTACAAATTGTATATTAAGCCGCTGGAGGAGTTAACCAAGGATATTCGGGCGCGGCAGCATGAGTTTGACAATCACCTAAACGCTATTTTAAATATGCATATTACAATTGATAATTATAACGAATTGGTGGCGGCGCAGTCGGCATATGGAAAGTCTATATGCAGTGAAAAAATGCGCAGCAATCCAGCACTTCTGCGGATTTCGGATAAAATTCTCGCAGGATTTCTCTACAGTAAGATAATCAGTGCGCCAAGTTATATTGATATTAATGTTCAAGTGCTAAGTCAAGAGATTATCACGTCGGTTTCGGAACATTCTTTGGTGGAAGTAATCGGGACGCTGACAGATAACGCATTTGAGGCGGCGACACCGGAGCGGAATCGTGTGGAGATGGTGCTGGATGCGAAAAATGACAAATTGTTGTTTATAATTAAGAACCAAGTAAGTGGTTTGAAAATGGGGGATATTCAGCAGTTTTTTGAAAAGGGTTATACCACAAAATTAAACCGTGAGGAGCGGGGGCTTGGACTGTATCAAGCAAAACGCATGGCGGAACTCTATGGAGGCGAGATAACTGTGGAACTTTTGGAGGCGGAGGATTTTCAGGAAATCTGCTTTAAAGTTGAACTGTAATTTGGGGGTGTCGTTTAGAATTTGGTATTTGCTGCAAAATCCGTAAGAAAATTTTGTGATGAAGATGCATTACGTTAAGCTGCCACAAAGTGTTTTTGTATGGTTTTATGTTTCATACTTTAGCAAGTCTGAACGATGATGGTCTTTATCTACAAGGGCACGCAAGGGAAGATTGTTAGGACAGTTTCTTAGTAAGCTGGCATATATTATAGAAATGGAAGGATTTTTGGATTATGAAAAAAAGAAAATGGTTAATAACAGCTTTAGGGATTGGATTAATATGCGGAATGCTGTTAAATGGATGCGCTGGAAAGAAGGAGAAATCGCAGTCCTCTGATACCAAGCAGGAAAATATGTCGAAACCAGTATCAGAGCAGGCAGAACCGCAGTCTTCTGTGGAACAAGAGCAAAGTCCGCAGCAGGCGGACAGTGAACAGGATGGATTGAAATCATTTACCGCAACGGCGCTGGATGGCAGCACGATTTCGCAGGAAGAGATTGGAGATAAGGATGTTACAATCCTTCATTTTTGGGCGACGACGTGCGGGCCTTGTATTGTGGAAATGCCGGAACTTGCAGAATTTGCCAATGCACTTCCGGAAAATGTGCAGTTGATAACAGTTTGCCTAGACGGTTTATTTGATATGGAAGGTGCAAAGAGCATTGTGGAAGAAGCAGGGTTTCAAGGGATTACGCTGATTACCGGCGAGGGTGATTTTCGAAAGGTATGCGAAAGGGTCGTCTATACGCCGACGACAATTACAGTCAATCAGGAGGGAAACATTGTTGGTGATCCAATAATTGGCGGTCAGCAGGATTTGGCAAAAACGTATACCGATGCGGTCAATGTGGTTTTGCAGTCAATGGGAAAGGCGGAAATAGGCAATGAAAACAGCGAAAACGAAGCCCAATAGGGTAGCAGTGCAAATAGGAATCCTATTTACAGCGCTTTTTTTTATTGGGATAGGCATAGCCAAACAGGAATATCTGGAAGTGATGCAAAAGGCGGTGAGAATATGTTTGGAATGCATCGGAATAGGATAAATCCCAAGTCCGGTGACAAAAGCAAAAAAAGAATATCATTTCAGCGTTGCTGTCAGCTTGTGTCAGCCGTGCTGGTAAATGGTTATGTGGTCGGTTTTCAAAAAGGTACTATTTTTACAGGGAAAAGCAAGGCGATTTGTGTTCCTGTATTAAACTGTTATTCGTGTCCAGGTGCTTTGGGTGCTTGTCCAATTGGTTCTCTCCAGGCGGTGATTGGCGGCAGAAAGCATCATTTTCCTTTTTATGTATTGGGGATGCTGATGCTGTTTGGAATTGTGCTGGGGCGGCTGGTCTGCGGTTTGCTGTGCCCGTTTGGTCTGGTACAGGATTTGCTGTATCAGATCCCAACGCCGAAAGCGCAAGTGCCCAAAAAGTTCGATAAGCCATTGCGATATTTAAAATATTTTGTGTTATTGTTTTTGGTGATACTGCTGCCAGCGTTTGCAATAACCAAAACAGGCATTACGCCGCCATATTTTTGTGAGTATTTATGTCCGGCAGGGACATTAGGCGGAGGAATACCACAAATGCTGACCAATCCACAGTTGCGGACATTGGCAGGTGCGTTGTTTCAATGGAAGATGCTGGTGCTTTTGGTAATTTTAGCGGCATCCGTGCTGATATCGCGTCCGTTTTGCCGTTATCTTTGTCCGTTGGGAGCATTTTATGCATTGTTTCATCGTTTTAGTTTTTATCAAATGCATTTAGAATCAGAAAAATGTATTGGCTGTAAACAGTGTGAACAGATCTGTCCAATGGCAGTAGAAGTAACAAAAGACTGCAACAACCCAGAATGCATTCGCTGCGGAAAATGCCGCAAAGTCTGCCCAACACAGGCAATTGCGGCTGGATTTGGCGGTAATCAAAGGCAAAAAAATAAATACAAAAAATAAATACCAACGAGTGTCAAAATTTTATAATATCTGCATTGTTCATATTTGATAATCAAACAATAGGGGCTGTGTAGAAAGGATAATCTAACAACTTCTTGGTATAAGAGAAACTTGAGAGTGTATTGTGGAAGAAATAAAATAAAAGTAAGATTAAAAGTTGCGCAGTAGGCAGAGGGAAAAAACGCTCCTCTGCTTTTTTGTATATGGGTGTCAAAATGAAATATGTCAACAAGCTCACTGACGCCCAGTGTGCAAGTGGGGAAGTAACATTTCCTACTTGATTTTGTATAATGCTGTACTATCCAAGCTTATAAATAACTTTTCCCGCTCCTTTGCATAACACACAGCAGTTTTTGAAATACTAGTATCAGTAAAGTTAAGATGAAATGCGTTGAAATAAACTGCGATGCAATTAGAAAACGCTACAATCACACCTATGCCAGTCTTTATCCGCTTATAGGTTACTGAGGTGTGAATTATAACAGATTTTGCACACAGAATGTTAAAGTAAAAAAGCAAAAGCTTTTAGTATTTTGGCAAATAATTCCCACTACTTTGGCGTGGGTGTGAAAAGTAACAAGAAAATATAACAGTTCAGATAACCCATTGAACTATTACAAGAAAATAATAATATAAACCAGAATATTTTATATAGTTTTGACGTTTTTACCAATATGTGGTAAAATAGTTTACAAAAATATTTAGGACAGCGTAAAACCGAATGAAAACGCAGTTCTTTGCAATCCTATGAAAGCAAATGGAGGATATGATAAATGTTATTAGATGATAAAACAATCTTAATTACTGGCGGTACGGGGTCTTTTGGCAAGAGTTTTACGAAATATGTGTTGACCCATTATCATCCCAAAAAAATTATTATTTATTCAAGGGATGAGTTTAAACAGTGGATGATGGCGAATGCATTTGCCGAATATAAAGAGAAGCTGCGTTTTTTTATTGGGGATGTGCGGGATTATGAGCGGCTGCGCAGAGCGTTTGAAAGTGCGGATTATGTGATTCATGCGGCGGCGTTAAAACAAGTTCCGGCGTGTGAGTACAACCCGAATGAGGCGATTAAAACCAATGTAATCGGTGCGCAGAATGTGATAGATGCGTCTTTGGATACGCATATACAAAAGGTAGTGGCGCTGTCGACGGATAAGGCAGTGAATCCAGTTAATTTATACGGCGGCACAAAGCTTGTGTCGGACAAGCTGTTTATTGCGGCAAATGCTTATTGCGGCAATAAAGATTTGAATTTTTCGATTGTGCGCTACGGCAATGTAGCAGGCAGCCGCGGATCAATTATTCCGCTGTTTCGGCAATTAATTGACGAGGGTGCGGACGAATTGCCAATTACGGATTATCGTATGACACGTTTTTGGATTAGCCTTACCGAAGGCGTTCAGCTTGTAATTAAAGCGTTGGAGGAAGCTAAGGGCGGTGAAACCTTTATTAGCAGAATCCCTTCCTTTAAAATTACAGACCTTGCAGAGGCAATGGCGCCTGGTATGAAAACAAAGGAAGTCGGCATTCGTCCTGGGGAAAAGCTGCATGAGGTCATGGTAACGGTTGAGGATTCCATGACGACTTATGAGTATGACAAGCATTTTATTATCTATCCACAGATGTTTTGGCAGGAGTCAAAGCGTCCCACACCAAATGGAAGGAAAGTGGAGGATGGATTTTATTATTCATCAGGAAATAATACACAATGGTTGACGGTTGCGCAAATCCGCGAACTGTTAAAAACCGATTTGGAGGAGGTAGACTAAGAAAATATGGAGAAACCAGCAGCAGCCGGCGGAAATCCGGTACGGGAAACGAAAATATATTATGGGCATCAATATATTGATGAGGCAGATGTTCAGGCAGTAAGCGAGGTGCTAAGGAATGGCGATCTTACCTGCGGGCCTAAAATTGCTGCTTTGGAAAAACGTCTTTGTGAACTGACAGGTGCAAAGTATGCCGTTGTGTGCAGCAACGGCACGGCTGCTTTACATATTGCAGCGCTTGCAGCAGGGCTGGGAGAAGGGGATGAGTTAATTACAACGCCAATAACATTTGCTGCTTCTGCAAACTGTGCGTTGTACTGTGGTGCAAAACCTGTGTTTGCAGATATTAACCCCAGAACCTACAATATTGATCCCGAATGTGTACGGGAGAAGATAACCGATAGGACGAAGGCGGTTGTAGCGGTAGATTATACAGGCCAGGCGGTGGAATTGGACGCGCTGCTTGCACTTTGCCGTGAAAAAGGGCTTCTTTTAATAGAAGATGCGGCACATTCGATTGGCACGAAATACAATGGAAAACCGGTAGGGAGTATTGCAGATTTAACGACGTTTAGCTTTCATCCAGTAAAGACTGTAACTGGAGGCGAAGGCGGCGCGGTTTTAACCAACAGTGCGCAATTATATGAGAAGCTGCTTCTCTATCGTTCGCATGGCATTACAAGAAAAGCCGATTTGCTTGAGAGAGAGCCGCATGGAGCGTGGTATTATGAGCAAATTGATTTGGGCTATAATTATCGGATTACGGATATCCAGTGTGCGCTGATTTTAAGCCAGTTGGATAAACTTTCATTGTTTTCGCAAAGGCGCAAGGAGATAGTGGAACGATATAATAAGGCGTTTTTAACGTGTCCGGAATTGTTTGTGCAGGAGGAAATTCCGGCGTCGGATACAATAAGGCATCTCTATATTCTGCGCATTGTTCCAGAAAAATTAACAATCGACCGCAAAGGCTTTTTTGAAGCGCTGGCTGCGGAAAATATCTGCTGCAATGTCCATTATATCCCTGTTTACTGGCATCCATATTATGAAAAGCTGGGATATGAGAAGGGCATTTGTCCGCATGCGGAGAAGCTTTATATGGAAATGATGAGTCTGCCACTGTATTACGGATTGACGGATAAAGATGTGGAAGATGTAATTACAGCCGTCAAAAAAATTGTGGCATATTATAGGAAATAGTTAAGGTGGTATGCTATATATTTTTGTGGAATAAGTAAAGCGACATGTAGCGTATTATAGGGAATTGTGTAAAGTAGTATGTTACATATTGGCGTAGAATATGTAGAGAAATATATAGCATAATATAGGAAATTGTGTAAAGCAATATATGCATATTTCGATAGGAAGTGTAAAGCAATATATGCATATTTTGATGGCTAATGTAAAGTAATGTGTAGCATATTTTAAAAATTAGTGTAAAGCGGTATGGGGGAATTGTATGGAAAATATAGCGATTATTACTGCAAGGGGAGGCAGTAAGCGGATACCGCGGAAAAATATAAAGCCATTTTTGGGAAAGCCGATTTTGGAGTATAGCATTGAAGCGGCGCTCAAGGCGGAATTATTTGATGAGGTAATGGTTTCTACAGACGATGAGGAGATTGCGCAGGCAGCGTGCAAGGCAGGGGCAAAGGTGCCGTTTCTGCGCAGCGCGGGAACGGCTAATGATTTTGCAACAACGGCAGAGGTGATTGGGGAAGTGCTAGACGAATATGCGCGTAGGGGAATTACATTTTGTCATGTGTGCTGTATTTATCCGACAGCGCCGTTTGTAACGCCGGAAGCGTTAAAGGAAGCAATGCATCTTTTAGAGCAAGAGCAAGTGGATAGTGTAATTCCAGTGGTGAAATTTTCCTTTCCGCCGCAGCGGTGTGTGGTAATCCGAAATGGCAGGCTGGTGCCGAAGTGGCCGGAAAATATGCGTAAGCGTTCACAGGATTTAGAGCCACTTTATCACGATTGCGGGCAGTTCTATTGTTTAAATGTGGAAAGTTTCCGCAGACAGCGCGCAGTCTGGATGGAAAATGTAGTGCCGTTTGTGCAGGAGGAGCGCATGGTGCAGGATATTGACACGTTGGAGGACTGGGAGATCGCGGAAATAAAATACCGCATTATAATGGAAAAGTAAGTTCTTAAATGCCATAACTATTAATTGGTATATATGCAAAGCACGCAGGGAGTATCAAAATGAGAAAAATTCGACTAAATAATAGAACAATCGGCGACGGCGAACCCGTATATATTATTGCAGAAATGTCAGCAAATCATGCAGGCAGTTTGGAACGCGCAAAAGAATTAATTCATGCGGCGAAAGAGGCTGGCGCAGACTGTGTAAAAATACAGACATACACACCAGATACCATGACCATTGACTGTGATAATTCATATTTTCATATTGAAAAGGGAACATGGGAAGGCGAAAATCTCTATTCGCTTTACCAAAAAGCATATACACCTTGGGAGTGGCAAGCGAAGCTGCGCGATGAGGCGGCAAGTGTCGGCATAGATTTCCTTTCGACGCCGTTCGACAAAACTTCTGTTGATTTCTTGGAGAAATTGGGATTAAGTTTTTATAAAATTGCTTCGTTTGAATTGGTAGATCTTCCGCTGTTAGAATATATTGCTTCCAAAAATAAGCCGATGATTATGTCTACAGGAATGGGAACGTTTGAGGAGATTCAGGAGGCTGTGGAAACGATTTATAAGACGGGAAATTATCAGCTTGCAATGATGAAATGCTCTAGTGCATATCCGGCAAAAGCGGAGGAGATGAATTTAAGTACCATTCGGCATATGAAGCAGTCTTTTGGGATACCAGTTGGACTTAGCGATCATTCAATGGGGGCGTTTAGTGCAGCGACAGCGGTTGCGCTGGGGGCAAATATTATTGAGAAACATTTCTGTATCAGCCGCGAAATTCCCAATCCCGATTCGGCGTTTTCAATGGAGCCGCAGGAGTTTCGGGAAATGGTTCATCAGGTGCGTGAAGTGGAGAAAGCGTTGGGGACTGTGACATATGGCGTTTCCCAGCAAGAGGAAAGTAACGCAAATTTTCGCCGATCGTTGTTTGTCGTGCAGGATATTAAGGCTGGGGAATTATTTACGCCGGAGAATATACGAAGCATCCGCCCAGCATATGGGCTGAAGCCGAAGTATTATAAGGAAGTGATTGGAAAAAAAGCATCCCATTCCTTAAAACGGGGTACACCATTAACATTTGGAGATATTGCAGGGGATGATATCAAAGAGATTGATATTGCGGGAAATAATCCGGAAATAAATATAAAGGAATCACTGCCAGAACTTTATTTGCAGGAAGCTGGAGAGCGGGACTGCGGAATGCTTTTTGTTTGGGCAAATGATCCCATTGTCCGGCGCAATGCATTTCAGACAGCGCATATTCCATTTGAAACACATCAGGAATGGTTTGGCAAGGTATTGGAGGATAATACCATACGGCAGTATATTTTATACCATAGGCAAATTCCGGTTGGGCAGATTCGGCTGAATATTGAAAACGGCGTTGGGAAAATTGATTACAGCATTGCGCCGGATATGCGTGGACGTGGTTTTGGAAGCAATGCGTTAGAGTTGATAAAGGAAAAGACAAAAAAAGAAATAACAGGCGTTACTAAATTAATGGGGCAGGTAAAGCATCAAAATACAGCTTCTATTAAAGCGTTTGAACATTGTGGATATACGCGGACAGAAAATGAGGACTATATTACGTTTACGCTGGATTTATAAACGAAGGAAGGAGGGGCAGCAGTGAAAATAATCATCGCAACCATAAAGTCATGGAATATTGGGCGTGCAAGAGAAATGCAGCAGCGACTGAAAGGGATTCACGAAGTTCGTCTTTTTACACAAAAAGAGGAACTTACATATGATAACGTGTGTAATTTTAATCCTGACTATATTTTCTTTCCTCATTGGTCTTACTATATTCCGGAGGAAATTACAAATCAGTGGGAGTGCGTAGTATTTCATATGACTGACTTGCCATACGGTAGAGGCGGCAGCCCTTTGCAGAATCTCATTGTGCGGGGACACAAAGAAACAAAGATTTCGGCACTTCGTGTTACGCCGCAGCTTGACGGTGGCCCGATCTATATGAAAAAACCGCTTTCCTTGGAGGGGACAGCGCAGGATATTTTTATCCGTTGTGCGAATGTGATTTTCAATGAAATGCTGCCTTGTTTTCTCGAAAAGAAACTTGAACCAGTGCCGCAGAGTGGAGAACCTGTAATTTTTAAGCGCAGAAAACCAGAGGACAGTGAAATAACAGATAATATGGAATTAAAAACAATTTATGATTATATTCGTATGCTGGATGCGGAAGGGTATCCAAGGGCATATCTTGATTTCGGCGGATATCGGTTGACTTTTGAGGATGCAAAACTTGATAAGAGCGGCAGACTGCTGGAGGCGAAAGTACAGTTTCAAATAAAATAAAGATTGAAAAAATAGTATAACAATATACACAGGACGGTCGCATTAAGGAAAACAGATACAAGATATTATAGTACTGTATTGCGTTTTATACTATATCTTGTTTAATTAAAACTTATTGCGACAGCCCCGCGCAACGGAACAGCAAATCTTTTTGTCGTTTAGTATAAATATATAGAGAAGATTGGTATAGTGAAAACAAATCTTCCGAAGATAACATGGTAGTATATTATGGGGAGAAATAAATGAGGACAGTTTTAGTGGTGGCAGCGCACCCTGATGATGAGATTCTTGGGGTTGGCGGTACGGCGGCGCGTTATGCAGCGGCAGGTGATCGGGTATATGCGCTGATTTTAGGGGAAGGACAGACTTCGCGCGGTGTGCATAGAGAGGATATTGACAAGGCAGTCGTTGCAGAACTTCATCATAATACAATAGAGAGTGCAAAGGCAATCGGGTATCAGGAGGTTTTTTTTGCTGATTTTCCAGATAATCGTTTTGACCAAGTGGATTTGCTAGATATTGTTAAGGTCGTGGAGCGGCAGATTCAGGATTTGCAGCCGCAGATAGTTTACACGCATTACAGTGGGGACTTAAATATTGACCACCAATATACCGCGCGGGCAGTATTAACAGCAACGCGTCCAATTGGTGCATATTGTGTGGAGGAAGTATATGCTTTTGAAACACTTTCCTCCTCAGAATGGAATTTTGATTATAGCGCACAGTCCGCATTTAGTCCTAATGTATTTGTGGATATTTCCGCATACTATATCAAAAAGGAACAGGCAATGAGGTGTTATGTTTCCGAATTATGTCAGTTTCCGCATCCCAGAAGTCTTGAGGGAATGGATGTTCTGTCTAAAACGCGCGGTATGGCGGCAGGAATGGAACGTGCAGAGGCGTTTATGCTGCTGCGGAAAATGGTAAGGTAAGGGAGGAGTATCGTGTTTTATATTCGGGCAGACGGCAATGCGGCAATTGGGATCGGGCATATGATGCGGTGTCTTTCCATTGCGGAGGCAGTAAAGGAAACAGGCGCTGAAGAACCTGTATTTCTGCTGGCAGATAATATCTGTTATAATATGGTTGCAGACAGAGGATTTGTGGCGAACGTGCTGGGAACGGATTACCGGCATATGCAGGCAGAATTAGAGAAACTGTCCACATTGTTAAAGGAAGAAGATGTTATTCTGGTAGACAGCTATCAGGTATCAATAGAATATTATAAAGAACTAGGAAAGCTATGCAAAACAGTGTGCCTTGAAGATATGGGCAATGCCTATCCAGTGGATTTATTAATAAATTACAATATTTACGCAAAACAACTATGGGAGAATTATCAGCAAGGCAGCTCACCAAAAAAGGTGTTATTAGGAGTGGAATATATGCCACTGCGCAAAGCATTTCAGAATAATGCAGTATATCAAGTGAGAGATAAAGTAACAGATGTTATGATAACGACTGGCGGAAGCGATCCTTGTTTTGCAGCGGGCAGTATAATAGAAGCAATTTGGAAGGAATGTATTAGGGAAGACAAGAACCAAACAAATAAAATTGGGATATGCAATAGAATTTCATTTCATATTGTCAGTGGCCCTATGAATCAATATACAGCACAATTAAAGGCATTATGCGCAGAGAAAGAATTTTTTATTATCTATGAAAATGTACAGAATATGGAAGCGTTAATAAAAAAGTGTGATGTGGTAATAACTGCGGCAGGAAGTACGGTATATGAAGTCTGCGCAATCGGCGTGCCGATGATTTGTTTTTATTTTGCTGAAAATCAGCGACAGGGTGCGCAGGCGTTGGCAGGATTAACGGATATTGTAAATGCTGGGGCATTTGCGGAGGATAGAGAACAGGTAGTTTCTAATATTTTGCAGGCATTAAACCGCTGTATCTGTGACCGTACCTATCGAGAACGCCTTTCTATGCAGGAAAGGAAACTGGTAGATGGAAAGGGCGCTGTTCGGCTGGCAGAAGAAATTCTAAAATTACAGGCGTTATAATTTTAGAAGTTATATGCTGAGGCTGTCGCATTAAGCCGAACGAATACAAGATAGTCTAACTATGTGTTAGAAT
>CBCOYO010000089.1:0-14471 GCA_965114465.1 uncultured Lachnospiraceae bacterium | reverse complement strand
GATTTCCAATGGCTGGATACGTAACAGTTCAATGGGTTATCTGAACTGTTACCGGTAACGGACTTCCTCATACCGATTATGGAGTGCCTGCATCTGCTCATCCTCTCCTAACCCTGCGTTTTGCTCAATCTCCGCCGGCGATTCATATGGTGCGGGGCGGTCTTTGCGGTGACTGCGAATAGTCTTTTTATACAACCGTTTTATTCTTGCAGCTTCGCTGTCATGCTCATGCCGCCGCAATATGAAAACTTTTTCCTTTTGATACTGCATTTCGTCAAGTTCTTCCACTTTATCACCATTTTCATCTATCTCTCTGCGAAAATCAGCAAATATCTGCCGTATCGCGCGTATCACGGCATAGATCGCCAATACGACACACACTGCACCGATTCCCCACATTACAATATTTACCACAATTGATGGCTCTGGTGCTGGCTCTGCATCATCAAATATCATCTGCACTGCCCCCATACCAGTTCCTGCACTTTCAAATTCTGATTCCTCAGCCCACTCCATTGGTGGCAGTTTATATTCCTCTAACAAGTCCTTTAGATTAATGTACTGCCGGTTTCCCAACAAAAAAACTGCCGGAATCACCGCAATAAAAAGCAGCAGACAATACACAAAAAGCATACCGCTGCTCACCGCATACAAACGCTTTCCAGAAATGCCGCTTGTTCGTTTATTGATACCACGATAACGCTCCGTCGATTGAATATGCAGATAAAGCAATGTTGGAAACAAATATGCAATTATACTAAAAAAAGCCATATCACACAAATATTTTCCACTAAAAACAAGACCAATAACATAAACCGCAACAAAATACCAAAGAACCGACAGTGATGGCTTATCTAAAAGACTCTCCTCAAAGACTGCATAAGTACCCTCTTCCTTTTTCTGCCGTTCTATCCGCAGCCTGTTCTGAAAACGTGCCCCTACAATCAGCACCGTTTCTGCTGTTATTGCAATACGATAACAAAGTATCGCCAGATCCGACTCGCCTTGTAATGACCATATCGTCATAACAATACCTGTTATATACCATACAGCGATTGTCAATATACTACAAATAATTAAATATCCTGCTAATGTTTTACTGCGCTCTGCTGCAATCCCTGTAACGACAATCGGCACTGCTACCAGCAGGCATTTCAAATAAAGCTGCACACTCCCTGTTGACTCATAAAAACTACCAAACAAAAAGATAATTGGCACTATCAGCACAAATATCATCGTAGCATGAAACCATTCTATTACTCGCAGCATAGTTCTCCCCTTTCCTTAGAAACTGCTAACCCAGTTCCCGAACAACAATCCGCAAATTTTCCCTGCTTTTTAAACTAGGATTTTCAGACCTTTGTCCCTCTCCACGCCGAACAGGGTAGATAATCAACGTCTGATTCTGCTCCACAACACTTTTGATTCTATCCCGTAGCAATTCATCCAAATTTTTCGTTATAAAGATAAGAAGCATATCCTCTGGAGGGCAAAATTGTTCAAACACGTTTTCCAACAACTGTGTAAAAGGAAATACTGTTTCCTGTGTACAGTTTGTGATATCGCCTGCCGCCTGAAATTCCGCAAGCATCCGCTCTATCTGCACCAGCTTCCCTTTATGATTGGTCGGCGCAAGAAACGTATCAAATCCTTCCACCGTCCCGTTCATACAAAGTCCAACCTCAATACTCTGCCGCAGCAGCCTGCGCATTAATGTGGCAGCAACCGCAATGCTTTCCTCTACTAAATCCTCTCGCCTTAAAATACCATTGTCCTCCACATCCAAGAAAATCATTGCTTTCTGTGACATTACGGAATCATATGTATTGACCATTAAAGAACCCGTCTTTGCACTTGCCTTCCAATTTATAGTTTTCATAGGATCCTGCGCCGTATAACCGCGGATTGTACGAAACGCAAAAGGATCTTCATACAGCCGTTTTGCACACTGAATCGTCCCCAACATATGCTCGCAAACGGTAATAATTTGTGACACATCTGTCATTTTAGGATAAACATAAATAAACGTGCTTGCATCGCCCTTAATGCTTGCATCGTGCTTCCCACAATCACTGTTTCCGATTGCTCGGCTAAAACGCTTCTTATATAATAATGAATAAGATGTAATATCCGCTTCTTTTATCTCATATCTGCCTCTTTTGGTACACGTCAGTGGTATTTCTCTTGTAATTTTCTGCCTGCCAAGTACCGAAAAAATATCTCTTTTATAAATATAATCGCTGACACTTGCATTTTCCGTATGCGCAAAATCAAGCTCCTTCTTGGCATGAAACCCAACTTCCAGCACGGGAATCGGCATAGCCTTACGATTCTCAATCACCTCGAAAAGCTTTGTCGTTTCTCCGGCATAGAGCGCTTGCGTTTCAAACCAAAGCGTCACCGTAACGTGCCGATACCAATTCTGCCGATAATACCAATTCCATAACAATGTTACTGCCACAATCCCTAACAATAAAACTATAATCATCTCTTTGTCCAATCCTCTGTCGGTACTGGAACGCTGTCCAGCAGCCCTTGAATTATTACCGCTTTCTGCTCCTCTTGCAATTCCCCGATCAGTCGGTGTGCCATAACCGGAATCGCAACCGCCTTAATATCCTCTGGCACTACATAATCTCTGCCGTTTACCAACGCAAATCCCTGCGATGCACGCAGCAGTGCCAGCGTTCCTCTAGGACTGACGCCTTGATTTACGATACTGCCCCCACCACCTGACACCAGTCCTCTATGACTTCGCGTTGCCTGCACCAGTGCAACAATATAATCTCTAAGATCGGTATGTACCAAAACTTCACGGCAAGCCTGTTGAAGCTGCCGGATATCCTTATCTGTGCACACGGCTTCCAGCGTCGCCAGTGGTTCTTCCATAATAAAGCGGTCAAGCATCTGCCGCTCCTGCGCACTGTCCAGCCCGCCCATGCTGATTTTCATAATAAAACGGTCAAGCTGCGCCTCCGGCAGTGGAAAACATCCAATCGTTTCCACAGGATTCTGCGTTGCAATAACAAAAAACGGCGTTTCCAGCCTGCGTGTTACGCCATCCACAGTTACTTGCCCCTCCGCCATACACTCCAAAAGGCTAGACTGCGTGCGCGGTGTCGCGCGATTTATCTCGTCTGCCAATAGAATATTGGTAAAAACAGGCCCTTGTTGAAACGTAAATGCATTTTTCTCTTGATTAAAAAATGACAATCCTGTCACATCACTTGGCAGCAAATCCGGCGTAAACTGAATGCGGTCAAACCGACAGCCCATTGACTTGGCAATCGACTTTGCAAGCACCGTTTTGCCAGTCCCCGGCACATCCTCAAGCAGCACATGCCCGCCTGCCGCAGCCGCCGCAAGCAGAAGATGCGTTACCTCACGCTTTCCAATTACAACACGCGCAACATTTTCTTCTATTTTAGATAAAATATCATTCACTTGTGATTCCATTTTTTCACCTCTCTATGTGCTTTGGCACACATATAAATCAATATTTGTAAGTTTGCTTTCACACTGATTCTCTGTACCGTGTTAACGTGTCCGCAGTACTCTATATACCAATCAATATTTGTAAGTTTGCTTTCACACTGATACACCTGTGTGCTCTGCTCCATACAAATCAATTATTTCAACGTTAACTATCAACGATTTCTTTTATCCAGAACTTTTACACAAAAAGACTACTTCTGCAATTCTTTATCTATTTTTTCCAGATGTTCACAAACCTGCGATAAATCGGCAAATTTTGCATACAAAAGCGCCTCTGTTTCCTTATCCGGCTGCCATAAATCGGGAATCATAATGGTTTTACAGCCTGCACGGTATGCAGACAATATACCATTTTTAGAATCCTCTAATGCATAGCACATACATGGCTCACACGCCAAAAGCGCACAGGCTTTTAAATAGATTTCTGGATCGGGCTTCGATTTTTCAACCATATCACCACAGACAATCGCTGAAAAATATGTTAAAATTTCCGCTTCTTCTAAATGTCCCTCAACCTCCCACCGCGGCGAAGACGAAGCAACTGCCAGCGTATACTCTGCCTTTTTTAAGTATGCAAGCAGTTCATACAGTCCTTTCTTCACTGGCACTTTATGTTCTGCATAATATTTTTGTAGAAATTCCTTCGTATACCTGCGCAGTTCTTCCTGATTGTATCGCGCACCGAACTCCGCTTCCCAGACTTGATAAGCAGTCGCGATATTCATCCCCAAGGTCTTATAAATCATATAGCCGGCTTTTCCAATCCCAATCCGCTCCCCCGCGTAATCCCAAGCCTCGATAAACACCCGCTCTGTATCAAACATTAAACCATCCATATCAAAAATTACGTATTTGTTTTTCACATCTTCATTCCTCCCAACATTAATTATAATACAATTATATCAGATTTCCTCTCTACTTTAAACTATTTTCTAAGATACTACTGCGCCGCGCTTACGCAAAAGAAAAAAACGCGTTCATAATCTTCGTGTCCATTTCATACAATGTACAAATGATTTCAAAAGGAGAACCCTTTTCAGGACTATGAAAGATTATATCGAAGAAAGAGCTATCACCTTCGCTGCTTATATTATTGATAATAATGCTACTGTAAGACAAACTGCAAAGGCTTTCGGTATCAGCAAATCGACTGTACATAAAGATGTAACCTCTCGTCTAATGCAGGTAAATCCAACACTTGCCAAACAGACAAGGGCAGTCTTAGACATCAATAAATCGGAGCGACATATCCGCGGAGGACTTGCCACGCGTGAAAAATATCTGCACAAAAGCGATACAGCGGGCTAATATGCCCGCCTGCGGCGGCAGAAAAATAAAAGAAATATTGAAGCCCCCTTCGGTTTATGGTAAGATAATTGCATTGAATCATAATCGGAGGTACTATTATGTTAAGAAATAAAGATATACTGGAATTAAAACGACGCTTTAAAAAAGAAGCTTGCACCTTTACCAAACTCTGCGGCTGCTATGTTGACGCCAATAAAAATAAGGTGGTCAAGCTTGATGAAACGTTTTTAAATCTCGACGACGAAGAATTTTACAAATATTTAGAGATCGCCAAAAAAACGCTTTCGGGCACAATCGGCAATAACCTTTTAGAACTGCATTTTACAAAAGAGGAAGAAGAATCTGGCTCAAAACAGCAATATTTATTAGGTCTACGCGAAAGCGGTCTGCGCAATCCTGAATTGCTAGAGCATCTATACGATATGATTATTGAGCATTACGACTATGTAGGGAATTATTTGATTTTAATTTTTCATGATGCTTACGATATTATTACCAAAACCAACGACGACTTAAAAATTGATGAATCAGAAGAAGTTTTCCAATACATATTGTGTGCTGTCTGCCCCGTAAATCTATCCAAACCGGGGCTTGGCTACCGTGAGGACGAACACCGTATCGGTGTGCGCATTCAGGATTGGGTCGTAGGCGTGCCTGACGTGGGCTTTCTATTTCCTTCTTTTATTGAACGTTCCACCGATATTCATTCGCTGACTTACTATGTGCGTGACGCCAAAGATTCTCACCCAGATTTTGTAGAGGCGGCGCTAGGCTGCGATGCAAGGCGCACCGCCACAGAAGAACAAAATACTTTCAGCGGTATTGTAAAAACAGCACTTGCACCGATTATTGAGAAAAGTGATGAGATGTTATTGGATATTCAAGAAAGTCTAAACGATCTTGCCGAAGAGCACGACGCTGAAATGGAAGATTTAGTGCTTGTCGAACAGGAAGCACTTACCTTAACAACGGATATTATTAAGGATGTCTTAACCAAAAAAGAAATTCCTGACGCAGCTGTCACAATGATACAGTCGCAGTTTACTGAAGAATTTAGCGACAGACCGCCCGCAGTCCGCAATCTTGTAGATGAAAAGGCACTGGAAAAGAACCAAAAAGCGAAGAAAGAAATAAAACTGTTGGAGGAGGTCGCCACATTAAAACAGGAATTAAAAGAAACCAAGCAAGAAAACCAAGAAATAACACAACAGATTGAAACGCTTGTCAATATGGAAACGCCTGTCAATTCCGACGGCAACGAGCAATGGCCTGAAATCTTCCTGCGCATGAAGCCGGACAAAGCCCAACGGGTGAAATCACAAGTTATTGATGGGCAGCGCTATCTTATGATTCCGGTAGACGAAACGGAACATATTAATCTAAATGGAGCAGCCGCCTTCCTTTGATTGCCTGCGCACATTACGAAAGCCTGCAAACTTGTTATAGCTTGCAGGCTTTTAAATTTCCTTTCGTCAGTTTACGAATCCCTTATATTATAGCACCACCAAACGGAGAGTGTGGGATTCGAACCCACGTGCCCAAAATTATGGACAACTGCATTTCGAGTGCAGCTCGTTATGACCACTTCGATAACTCTCCTGATTTCTATATTTAAATCTATCCTTATCTTACATGATATTTGCCCTTATGTCAATAATCACTAAAACGAAATCCAATTTGCCCGTAACAGTTCAGATAACCCATTGAACTGTTACGTATCCAGCCATTGGAAATCGCTTCGCGATGGGCTAACCACTACATTTTATTACGGTCAGCACAGTAAATGCGCAGACCTACCTGAACTGTTACATTTGCCCTCTATTCTTGATACCGCATAGCAATACAAGTTTCACTAAAACCGCAATGCTTCCAAAAAGCCAGCCCGCTTTTATTCCAAGGCAATACTTCTAAATCTATTTCTTTGATGTCTAAATGCTTTAATAACATTTGAAAAGCTTGTGTCCCATAATGATGTTTTCTATAATTTCTATCTATAAGGAATTGGCGTAAATAGATTGGGCTACTGGTATTTCTAAGAAGTGCATATCCAATTATTTGATCACCTTCAATAAAAAAATATGCACTATAATCTGTTTCTAAAAATTCTTTCATTCGCCTTTCCAGTTCATTTATATTCATAGCGTTAGAACTTTTTTCATCTTCTATAAGCTGCTTATTTAATTGAGCAAGTTTCGCTATATCTTTAATAGAACATTTTTGAATCTGCATTGCGTTTCTCCATAAAATACAATTCATACATTAGATATACGAACGACCGTTAAGATTTTATTACAGTTCAGCCTTGCCGAACTGTAACGCATCAAGCCATGCAAAATCGCTTCGCGATGTTAAAGCCACATACTGTGGCTTGATGCATTTCAACCACTACACGTTCTTACGGACTTTGCAGCGTGGTGCAAAGTCCTAGGCTGAACTGTAACAAGATTTTCCAATCTCTGCACAGCCCCTATTGCATAAGCGGGCAATATGTGTTGTGCAGAAAGGAAAATTTAATCGTTCGTGAGTATAATACAATATTACTTGCAGTTTCTAAGCGCTTAATTCCCCGCACTCTCATAAATTGTAAGCCCCTTTTGAAACAGCTTGTATGCAACAATCCATATCACCAGCGCAACTGTGCATTCTGCTCCGATTGTTCTCCATATATTTGCGTCAATTAAGAAATATGTCGACGGAATATATGCCACAAACGCAAATGGTAAAATGGTCATTAATACCGCTTGTATTGGTTTTGCATAGATCTCTATTGGGTATTTCGCAAAGTCAGCGACTTCATATGCTGTTGTCATAATCGCTGAACTGTCTTTTAGCCAAAACGCAAATGAGGCTAAAATCAATTTTACAGAAGTATAAATAACTGCTCCTGCGATAACCGAAACAGCAAAAAATAAAACTCTTATGGGTGTGATTTCTACAGTTCCCTTAGAAACTGCCCAGCCAACTAACGCAAAACCAACCAATAATTCTCCCAATGCGTCAAACTGTACTTTTTCACAGACAATTTGAAAAAATATATTCATTGGACGCAGTATGTATTTATCAAACGTTCCTTTTATCACCATCTGCCAGCCAACCATCCAGATATTATCCGTTAATAAATGATCCAATCCTCTTGGAACCTGGGCAAATCCATAAATAAATAACATCTGTTCTAAATTCCATTCCCGCATGGAGGGTATCTGTTCAAAAACAAGATACAAAAAGGCTAATCCTGCCGCCTGCGAAATCAAAAAACCGCCTAATCCGATAAAGAAATCTACCTTCGACTGCATCATTGTTTTAACATATTGTATCACAAATATCCTGTACAAACTAAGATATCTTGCAACTTTTTTTATCATCTGTCAGCCTCCTAAAATAACAATCCGCTTTTCTACTTTTTTCCATAAAAAGCTCCCTAAAAGATACAGTATTCCCACCCATAACACCTGTTTTCCAAGTTGAAATAACACCTGTAATCCAGAATATTTGCCTAGATAAATCATAACAGGAACATATGTTATGGCACTAAATGGAAGAAACGCAAATACCTTTTGCAAAATCTCTGGAAAAAAAGAAATCGGCATCAACTTTCCTGTCAAGAAGTTCAATACAGCGTTTTTAATAATATTCATGCCAAAAATATACGTTGTAACAAACGCAAGCATTCCAAAGCAATAGTCGAAAAATATAAAGATAAAAAAACTAAATAATATACTGCACAAGGTTGCCACAATTGTAAGTGGATTACTGACAGCCATACCCAGATATGCAGCTTTATAAATTTCCAGACCAATCCAAATAAATAAAGAAGGAACGACTGCACGATAGAGCATTACCCCCAGTGCCTGAAATACCAGCCGCATCCGATAATTTATCGGCTTTATCAGGCTCATAGCTACATTTCCATCAATAACATCGCTTCCGATTTCTGAGGAAATTCCAACCATAACCATATCCGATATCGTATATGACATAAAAACATAAAGAATCATTTCGCTTCGTGTAAAACCACCAAGCTGATCCGACGCAGAACTTGCGTAAATTGCCATCCAAAGATAATAATAGATAAACATTCCCAAGAACTTGCGCAAAATAAAAAGATAGAATCTGCCTTTGTATACAAAATTAGATTTGATATAGTTCAAGGCAAACGGCCAATAAATCTTAAAAAATTTTCTCATAACGATACCCCTTGCTTTAGCACGCATACCAATCAATATTTGAAAGTTTACTTTCAAACTTGATTCCCCTTATTGCCTTGATAGATTCTTTTCACAATATCCGTTAATTCCGTTTCTTTTATCTGAACATCTTTAACATCTATCAATCCCATAATCTTCGCAAATACTTCCGCAATGGTAAATTCTTTTTTGCTAAAGCATACTTGAACATTGCTTTCATTGATATGCATTTCTAATTTTCCGCTTAAGTTTTGCTGGCTTTCCATTTGCGTTTTTTCCATTTGTGTTTTTTCCATTTGCAGTTTTTCCATCTGCAATGCATTTGGGCGCTGTTTCCACTCAAACGAGATACTGCAGCTATCCCCATAGTCCTTAATTAGTTGATTTAATGTAGCGTCATATATCTTTTTTCCAGCATCAATAATAATAATCCGCTGACACAATTCTTCAATATCATTCAGGTCATGTGTCGTTAAAATAACAGTTGTATTGTATTTCTGATTAATCTCCCGAATTGCCTGACGAATCCTGTCTTTTACCACGACATCCAGCCCGATTGTCGGCTCATCCAAATACAATACTTTGGGATTATGCAGCAAAGCCGCCGCCAAATCCGCGCGCATTCTCTGCCCCAGTGACAACGTTCTTACCGTGCTATGCATAAAATCCTGTAAGTTTAAAACCTCTTGGAAAAAAGCCATCCGTTCCGCAAAATCTTGATCACTTACCTCATAAATTTCTTTTAATACCGTGTAGGTTTCGCCTAAAGGCAAGTCCCACCAAAGCTGCGTCCGCTGTCCAAACACAACACCAATATTTTTTGCATTCTTTTTTCGTTCCTTGTAGGGCTCTAATCCGTTAACAAGACATGAACCAGAAGTGGGTGTAAGAATTCCAGACATCATTTTAATTGTAGTCGATTTTCCTGCGCCGTTGCTGCCGATATAGCCGACCATTTCCCCTTCTTTTATGGCAAACGAAACATTATCCACTGCTGTTTTCCTTATTTTTTCCTTAGAAAAAAGACTTTTTACTGCCCCCTTAAAGCCAGGATAATGCTTCGCTGTCACAAATTCCTTACGTACATTTTTAAGCTCTATTAGATTTTCACTCATCTCATAATACTCCTAAAAAGTTTTATATAGAATATCATGATATATTTGTATTTGCAAGAAAAAAATGCACAATTTTTATTTTTACCACCAATACCATTCCGATTCTACTGCCCGCTGCGCCGCCGCCATTAAAAAAGCAAAAAATGTCAGCACAAATACAAGAAAAATTCCTGCTTTATCGTATACAATCTGCACACCTTTCTGTGCATTTGCAAGCAGTATCTCCACCCCCAGCGAAATAAAAATCACAGGCCAGAAACGGTAAATCCACACTGCATCCATACCACTCCAAAATATTCGTACAAAGTACAATATTCCAATTGCAAGCATGGTAATACCAAGTGTCAGCGTACCAACTCTATGCGTCATGGTTTTCATCTCCTTTCGCTTCCTCTTTCTCCATCTGCAAATCCAATTCTTTCTTCTTTCCACGAATCAGATATATCCCAAAATAAATCATTAACACCGAAAAGACCAACTGTGGCACACAATATGTGATTTGATTCCATAATCTCCAAGAAACATTGAAAATTCTTAAAAAATTCCAAACAATATCCACCGCCAAATTCCATAACATAATTGCTCCAATTACAATCAAAACCCATGCTGCGATTTTCTGGCCCTTAGCGCGGTCAACATTGCTCAAAAACTTGTAATCTTTCCAATCAAACAGCGGATTATCCTCCTGCGCATAGAAATCCTCATCGCTCATACTCGCTAAATTATGCACATGAAAAAAAGAATAAAACCATATAATGGGTAGCGGAAAGAAAAAAAACACCATATTCATCTCTATCGCTAAGCCAATTGTTACGGCAAATACTACCATCAGTGTAACACCTTGTTTCATAAATCCCATATACATTTCTCCAGCGCCGGGAATAAAAGACCATAGAAACCGAAAAAATCCATTTTTTTTACTTACCATACATAACCTCCTAAAAATCCCTCCATTTTTCGTTCTAACTCCTGCAATATATTGGATATCTGCCAATTCCGCTTTGGTATTTCCTCTCCATCCCAATATGCATCACACTCCTTATATGTGTCTTCCTCTAGATGCAGCCGTTTGCTTTCCCAGTTATTATATTTGTTGAAATGCATCTGCGCCTGCAATGTCGGCTGATTCACAAATGCAAACAAAAAAACTGCAACTGCAACTGCTGCCGCTGTCCTAAAACTATACACAATCAGTTCTGTTCTAGCTTGCGTCTGTGTTATCCGTTTTTGTCGAAATGGTTTTACTTGTGTATTTTGTATTTGTATCTGCTGGCTTTTTTCTAATATTTCATCCTTTAAACGTGTTGGTGCTCGCAGCATTTCATGTTGTTCTATCTGCTGTATAAAAAGTTCCAATTCGTAATCTGTCAATTTATCCATTTTCTACCTGCTCCTTTCCCAAGCTGCGCTGCTTGTTGTTTTTGTAACCTACCATATTTCCTATACAGATTCAGATAGTAAATCCTTCCCCATCTGCACTGCTTGTTGTTTTTGTAACCTACCATATTTCCTATACAGATCCAGCTAGTAAATCCTTCCCCATCTGCACTGCTTGTTGTTTTTGTAACCTACCATATTTTCTATACAGATCCAGATAGTACACCCTTCCCCATCTGCACTGCTTGTTGTTTTTGTAACCCTCCATAAATCATTACGTATTCAACTGCCTGCATTTAGGAATTGTAGAAAAATAAGTGCTCAGATTGCGCAGGATATTTCTTCAAGATTGTAGGAGAAAAAACGTAGGCGTAGCGGGCTACGGCAAGGCTTTTTCTCCTGCAAGACTGGAGAAATAGACAAGCAAGATGTGTCACTTATTTTTCTACAGTTCCTTACCCTTTTAACATCATTATTTTACGCTTTCCAGCGCTATACAGTTTTTTCAGCATTGCTTTGGCACGGTATACCTGCGTCTGCACGGTTTTTTCATTTCTATCCAGTTCCTTTGCAATCTCCCCAACGCTCATTTCCTGATAGAAATACTTTTCTGCAATCTGGTTATATGGCGGTTTTAACTGTTCACAGCAACTTTTCAACTCCTCCATAACAAAATTCTGTAGACAAGCTGATTCACATAAATTATCATCCTCCTGCCCCTGCGGTTGAATCATAAAAAAATCCTCCTGCGTCGGTACTTCCCCTTTTGCACTTCTCTTTTGAAAATCCAAACATTTATTCACTGCAATCCGTGCAAGCCAAGCCTTTTCATTTTTTCCGTCAAAGTGTGAAAAGTTCTTATAAGCAGATAAAAATGTATCCTGTGTTAAATCTTCCGCATCAAAATAATTGCTTGTATATTTATAGCAAATACTAAAGATTAGATTTTGATACGATTCTATTAAAGATACTAAATACTCTTGGTCACTGATTTTATCCGCCTCCTTTCGCTGTGAAAGCCTGCCGCCAAAACACCCCCACAAAATTTTACATGGAGCATTAAAATTACCTTAGGAACTGCAAAACCTCACCAGAGTCCGCTATGCCTGCGTTTTTGATCTACACGCTCGAAGAGATATCCTGCGCAATATTGTCATGTTATTTTTTACAGTTCCTTATATTAATTAAAACGAATAACTGCTAACTTTTACTTCAATTTTTTATATTATTTATTAAAAATATTTGCGTTTCCCAGTAAATACAAACTTTGTTCGCATATTGCAACCGCTGGGTGCACCATTGTAGCGTGTTTTATATAGAAAGCGACGATATATTTTGATAAAATAAATTTATTATAGGACGGCAGACCGAAACTATAATCAATTTATACTCACGAGCGATAACTTTTACTATATCACTCAAAATAATAACGCTCGTGAGTCGGCATCATTGGCAGATTTAAGCGCTTGCCAATATATATTGTAAAACAAGGAGGATAATACGATATGGAGTTTTCAGAAAAATTATTTACATTAAGAAAAGCGAACGACCTAACGCAGGAACAGCTTGCGGAGAAACTTGAAGTATCAAGACAATCTATTTCAAAATGGGAAAGCGGACAGGCAAATCCAGAATTGGACAAAATAGTAGCCTTAAGTGCCATCTTCAATGTTACAACCGACTATCTGTTAAAGTCTTCGGATATTGATGATATCTCCGTAAAAACAGAAATACTGGAAAAACAGCAACAGGCAATGTTAGCGAAAGTACAAAAACAACAAAATATATTTTGGTGTATTTTGTATTCAGGTGCAGTATATTTACTATTTCTTGCGGTATATTTTATTGAACATTTTTATTTTTGTATCGGGAATCCGTCCGTTGTTTTTGCAGAATTTCTGATTGCTACTGTTATCGTTATTTTTATATGCGCTAAAGAATTGAAACAGAATAAATAGGCTAATTTGCATTTATTTACGTATTCAATTATTCTGGAAAGTTTGGTGAGAAAGAACAAGCTTACTTTTCACACCCACGCCAAAGTAGTAGGAATTATGCGCCAAAATGCTTGCACTTTAGCGTTTTGTGTGCATCAATTGTTGCAATTCACACCGAATGTTCGTAAATTGTTGCAAAATCTGGCGTTGGTGTGAATTGTAACACAGAACAAATTATTAAGATGAATCAAAGATGAAATGTGATTGATAAATAGAGAATAATTTGATATAATGATGTTGACAAAGAAGTCATGTGTTGATAAATTGTGTATCAGGAGGACAAATGAGAAGTTTTGGATTATGGTATAAAAATAATAATGAAAACAATGATACTCCTGTCTTTTCTATACATATAAATTTTTGGTCGGAATCAGTAAAGAAAGACAGTGGAATCCCTGATTTGGATGTTGGAATAAAAGTCAAGAATTTCAAAAGTGTTAATGAGTTAATATTTCATTGTCCGTTTGTTATTGTGGAAAATGAAGTTAAGGATTTAGTACCTAAACTATGCAATTTAAAAAATGCTAACATTATTTTTAATACGGATGGAACTATTCAAACAAAAAAATCATATTCTGTGTATTCTTTCAAAAAAAACGAGAATGAGGAAAAACTTTTGTTATTCCCACTAGACCAAGACCTTGAAGAAATATATTGTCTAAATGAGGAAGATAATAAAACTGATATATTATTTAACTTTTCTATATTTAATGAATATCTTAAAAATAAGGATGAGTTTGCTGATATAAATGAGGTATATATTAGATTTAGAATTTCTTCTACTGAATTAAAAAATAGTATTTATTTTGATTGCGAACCATCGAATAAGTCGTTTGAAAGTGCTTTTTCGGGTACACGTATTTTTGATTTCAAAATAAATGAAAAGAGAAATTTGGGATCAAAGACAATTGCGAAGATTGATATGCAAAAATATTTATTCCCACAAATAGATAATATTCATTTATTAGTTATGGAACCATCTTCTTACGATGTTG
>CBCOYO010000088.1:0-14535 GCA_965114465.1 uncultured Lachnospiraceae bacterium | reverse complement strand
ACTACATTTTATTACGGTCAGCGCAGTAAATGCGCAGACCTACCTGAACTATTACATCATTTATACTGCTTAACAGTTAAATTTTTCGAGTAACTTGACTACATAATGCCAGCCGAATACGTTTAACCAGTACAATATAGTAAATTCTGTCGTATGCAGTATAGGAAATATCTATAAAAAAACTGCCATATCAGGGAAATAACTCCCCAATACAACAGTTTTATTGTTTATTATTCATTTAGTTAATTACAACATCATTCCAAGAATCGGATGGTACTAATGCAACATAAGTTTTTCCTGTATTAATCTCAACTTCTTCACCCGTTGCCTTGTCCATAAAGATAGTCTTATCACTCTGGTCTGCTTTCAACCAAGTTACATCAATACCTTTTCCATTTGTAATATAATAGCCGACACATACATTCGGATTATTATTAGGGTTGTCCACAACATTGTAAATCATGTATCCATTGGGATCAAGCTGATTAAATGAGCAGTTCTGAATTAAAAGATTCTTAAAGGTAAGCTGCGCATTATTGTGCTGTGGATCTTGGTGTGCCTGACCATATTCATAATAATCATAAGTACCTGTTGACTCATTGTAACGGAGTGTCGAACTATTGTGTGGGAACGGAAGTTGAATTTCTGTACAGCTAAAAGAATCATCTCTATCCCCTAAATTTAATTCTGTATTAGAAAAATTATAATGCGGCCCTTGATAATATTCGTTATACTCCGTTGTATATTTTGAATTACTGAATTTCTTATCCAAATCTCCCGTACAAATATACTCTGTAAACTCTGTCGGCTTGCCGTTCTTTACACGTGAAAATCCGCCGCTAAAATTATTATTATACGGCTTCGCAATATACGCGTCAATATGATATGGGCCGCCGTCATGGCAAAGCACTGCATTCCACTCACCTGCCAGCATAACATTGGTAGGTCTTGTGCTTCGAATACTGCCAAACTGCGTAATCTTGCCCCAGTCTTTCACAATCGCCATAAAACGTGTTACTCTGCCGTTCTGTGTGCTGTTCATCATCTCATAAACCACATCTGCCTCTGTCAGCCCAAAATGCGGAAGCGCTTTCTTCTCATTATCCACCATTACAGCAATCGGGCGCTGGTTTTGCAGACTCTCATCAATCCACTCATTCGTAATCTCGCTGCGGTACATCCCCTCACGTGTTTCCTCTACCGGCGTTTCTATCTCTTCTGGCGCTTCTGTTTCATCGACCGGCGGTTGTTCCTGCGTCTGCTGCGGCTGATTTGTACCTGCAATATCCGCAAAATTCACATCGGAATCTGAGGAATCGTCCTTGCCGCACCCTGACAATGATGCCATCGCAAGAGTCATTGCCAAGAATATTGTTAAGCTTTTCTTATTTAAGTCCATTCTTTTCATAACTTTCTCCCTTTGGAACACTTCTCCTTAATCCTTTGGTATTTGGTTACATACTGTGCGGGCGGCGTCGAACCCTATGCCCATATGCGTTACCCCTACAGTTAACTCCGCCAGGCACCCTTACGGCACATATGAAATCCACCTTAGTGCTGCTACATTCCTGTCCTGACACGGTTCAATGGCACACATTGCGTAAGACCCAAACTTCATCGCCACTTATAGGGGGCAGCCAAACAAACGCAGGCCCTCGGCCGTCCATCACCCCCGCTATAGCGGATTGCGGGTACAGGGCACCGCTAGCGCCCCGGCTGCACAGCTATATTATTATAACCTCATTCGTATAAAGAAGTCAATGAAATTCATTATATTTTTATGATTATATAAAAATTTCATTATTTTAAACAATTTGTAGTCTTTTTCTCTCCATTTAGCCTTCCTTGAAGACTCTCTCTAAAAATCTGTAATTCTATCGTTAAAATATGTATGTTTTCTTTTTCATTCTTCTTCGCCTTAATATTTCATAGAATAGTATCACTGTCACAAGTTCTCGAATCCACGGTTCTTTCTCCTGCCACGGCACGCTTTCACTTGCCTGCACTGCTTCCTGCTGCACACTGTTCTCCTCATTTGCCTTAATAATTGCCAGTACACTAGACACAACTCTCTGCATTGTTAATTTATCAGGATACTGATCATAAATAAAACTACCGTCATAGTCCATTTTGTCTACAACGCTGCGAATCACACCCTGATACCGCTTAGCGTAAGATGGGTACATCTGCTGCAAGTATTCCAAGTCCTCCAAGATTTTGTCTTCGACAATCTCTCCCGACTGGTTCCACTGTCCAAAGCCCTGATAACCCATATAAAAAGGAAACGCCCTATAATAATCCATTTTTCGAGTTCCTCGCTTTTTATGATTATCATATGCGTTTCCTTTTATATTCGTGAATTGAATAACGAATCGGCAAACATAATCTCCATTATTTGCCAAACATACGAACTATTTATATATCCTATTAATTCAATTTTGCAGCATTGATACGCGCGAGAGAACGCAAAAGTGCCGCCTCTGCTCTGGCAACGTCCAAACTGCTGTCGTTCCCTTTCAGCCGATCTTCAGCTCTTTGCCTTGCCGCCTCTGCTCGCTGCTCATCAATCTCGCCGGGCCACTCTATGATTTCTGCAAGAATTGTTACCTCCTCTGGCAGTATCTGTACAAATCCGGCATGAAGCGCTGCGTTTTTGACTGTTTCCCCCTGTGTGATAGCCAGAATACCAGGCTTAACGATTACGGAAAGAGGCGCGTGCCCCTGATAAATTCCGATTTCGCCCTCTGTTGTATTAAACTCCACCATATCCACATCATCTTTGTAAAATTCACGGTCAGGCGTCACAATCGTAAGTTTTAGCTTTTCTGCCATTTCTATTCCTCCATGCATATTCACGGGCATTTCATATATGCTGCACATGGAGAATACGCGGCAAAATTTCTACTGCCCGCATTCCCGCAGTACAGCTTTATTATCCTCAACCGGCAATATTTATGAATGTCCGGATTCCTGCTAACGCAGTTGCTTACGCATTTTTCGCGCGGGCTACTACATCATCAATTGTACCTGCATTTAAGAAATGGCCCTCTGGAATGCTGTCATGCTTTCCTTCAAGGATTTCCTTAAATCCTCTGATTGTTTCAGAAATAGGTACATACTTACCCTCTATACCTGTGAATTGTTCCGCTACGTGGAACGGCTGCGACAAATATCTCTGAATTTTTCTTGCACGATTTACGACAATCTTGTCTTCCTCTGACAATTCGTCCATACCAAGGATTGCAATAATATCCTGCAATTCCTTATATTTTTGAAGAATCTGCTGTACGCCACGCGCAACTTCATAATGCTCCTGACCTACAATACGCGGGTCAAGGATTCTTGATGTAGACTCCAACGGATCAACTGCCGGATAAATACCGAGCTCAACGATAGAACGCGAAAGAACGGTTGTTGCATCCAAATGTGCAAATGTCGTTGCAGGTGCTGGGTCTGTCAAGTCATCGGCAGGCACATAAACAGCCTGTACGGATGTAATAGATCCGTTCTTTGTGGAAGTGATACGTTCCTGCAAAGCACCCATTTCTGTCTGCAAAGTCGGCTGATAACCAACTGCGGAAGGCACACGTCCAAGCAGCGCTGAAACCTCAGAACCAGCCTGTGTAAATCGGAAAATATTATCAATAAAAAGAAGTACGTCCTTTCCGCCTTTATCACGGAAATACTCTGCCATTGTCAAACCAGTCAATCCAACACGCATTCTCGCTCCGGGCGGCTCGTTCATTTGTCCAAATACCATTGCCGTTTTGCTGATAACGCCGGATTCTGTCATTTCATTATAAAGATCGTTTCCCTCTCTTGTACGCTCGCCTACACCTGTAAATACGGAGAATCCGTCATGCTCATTCGCAATATTGGTGATCAACTCCTGAATAAGCACGGTCTTACCTACGCCGGCACCACCGAACAAACCGATTTTACCGCCTCGCTGATACGGGCAAAGAAGGTCAACAACCTTGATACCTGTTTCCAGCATCTCCGTTGAGGTCGCCTGTTCTTCAAAGGTCGGTGCGGGTCTATGAATCGGCTCATAACCCTGCGCCTTTGGAGCCGGTTTGTTATCTATAGGTTCGCCAAGTACATTAAACATACGTCCAAGCGTACTCTCACCAACGGGAACTGTAATTGGTGCGCCTGTTGCAACTGCGTCCATTCCTCTTACAAGTCCGTCCGTAGGTCCCATGGCGATACATCTTACCGTATCATCACCCAAATGCTGTGCAACTTCGATTGTCAGTTCTGAATTATCACTTCTTGTGATTTTAACTGCATCATTAAGTTCTGGAAGCTGTCCCTCCTTAAACTTAACATCGAGAACCGCACCGATAATCTGGGTAACTTTACCAACTATCTTATCTGCCATCTCTTTGTTTCCTCTCTCTAAATTTATTATTTTTGCAGTCACTGCATAGCCTAGATTTTCTAAGGCTGTGTTGTCTACTGTCTTAGAAAATCTATTCGCCTTTATGATATTGCTTGTGCGCCTGCGATAATTTCTGTTAACTCCTGCGTGATAGCACTCTGGCGCGCTCTATTATAGAGCAGCGACAGGCTTGAAATCATCTCTTCCGCATTGTTGGTCGCGTTGTCCATTGCCTGCATTCTAGCTCCATTTTCACTCGCCACAGACTCAATCATTGCGCCGTATATCAAACTTGTAATATACTTAGGAATAATTAGATCAATCGCTTCCTCTGTTTCGGGTTCAAAGTCCAACACTGCCTTATCAGCATCACTGCGCTCATCCTCTATCTTAATGGGAAGCAGTTTCAAGCGGGTTGGTATATGAGTCACAGTATTCTTAAATCCAGTGTAAACAATATAAATCTCGCCTACTTTCCCCGTTGCAAAATCGTTTACTACCTGACTGCTGATCTTCATCGCATCTGCATAAATCGGCTCTTCAATCGCTGATGAGTAGTCCTCTCCTATCTCATATCCAAGCCTTGCAAATGTATCCCTTCCCTTCGTTCCAATTGGATAAATAATCAAATCGTTTTTATTCCAGTCATTATCCCGCACAAGTTTTGTAATATTGGAATTGTAACCGCCGGCAAGCCCCCTGTTGCCTGTAATCACGATAACTGCCTTTTTGGGGGAATTGTTGGGCTTTAGGTATGGATGATTAATTTCTCCTGCTTTGGAAAGCATGGAAACCACTGTATCATACATGCAGTTAAAATATGTCTTTGACTTTTCTGCACGCCCTTTTGCCCTTTGCAGCTTGACAGTGGAAACAAGTTTCATGGCCTTTGTAATCTGCTGCGTACTCTGTACAGAACCTTTACGCCTTTTTATATCTCTCATTGAGGCCATTGTTATTCAGTCCCCCCTTCTGCTTACTTGAAGCGCCCTTTAAATTCTTCAATTGCTGCTACAAGTGTTTTCTCGGTTTCATCTGAAATTACCTGCTCCTCTTTGATCGCCTTTGGTACTTGCGGATACTTGGTATCAAGAAAATCAAACAATTCTGCCTCAAATCTTGTAATATCACTTACTGGTACATCCAACAGATACTTTCTTGTTGCAACAAACAGAATAATAACCTGATATTCAACAGGCATTGGCTTATATTGCGGCTGCTTTAAAATTTCCTTAATACGTGCGCCTTGCTCCAAACGTTCCTTTGTATCAGGGTCAAGATCAGAACCAAACTGTGCAAAGGAAGCAAGTTCTCGATACTGTGCAAGCTCTGTACGAATCGGCCCTGCAATTTTCTTCATCGCCTTAATCTGTGCTGAACCACCAACACGCGAAACGGACAAACCAGCGTTAACAGCCGGACGGAAACCAGAGTTAAACATTTCTGTTTCCAGATAAATCTGTCCATCTGTAATAGAAATTACGTTTGTTGGAATATATGCGGAAACGTCACCTGCCTGCGTTTCAATAATCGGAAGCGCTGTAATCGAACCACCACCGTACTCATCATTCATACGGCACGCACGCTCAAGAAGTCTTGAATGCAGATAGAATACATCTCCGGGGTATGCCTCACGTCCAGGTGGACGCTTTAACAGCAAGGAGAGTGTACGGTATGCTGTAGCATGTTTACTTAGGTCATCATAGATTACCAGTACATCTTCACCATTCTCCATCCATTCCTCGCCGATTGTACATCCCGAATACGGCGCAATATACTGCAATGGTGCAAGCTCACTAGCAGTTGCAGCTACAATTGTCGTATAGGACATCGCGCCAAACTCACTTAGTGTCTTAACAATACTTGCTACGGTAGACGCTTTCTGTCCTATCGCAACATAAATACATTTCATATTCTGCCCTTTTTGATTAATAATCGTATCAATCGCAATTGCAGTCTTACCGGTCTGTCTGTCGCCGATAATTAATTCTCGCTGTCCTCTTCCGATAGGAACCATTGCGTCGATCGCTTTGATACCGGTCTGCATCGGCGTATTTACAGCTTTTCTTGTGATAACGCCGGAAGCTACTCTTTCAATCTGACGATATTTTGTCGTCGCAATAGGTCCTTTGCCGTCAATCGGCTGACCAAGAGCGTTTACAACACGTCCAAGCATTGCATCGCCAACGGGTACTTCCACAACGCGCCCAGTCGTCTTTACGGTATCGCCTTCATTAATATTCTTAGAACTGCCAAGCAAAACGGCTCCGACATTGTCTTCCTCAAGGTTCATAACCATGCCATAAACCTCACCGGGGAACTCCAATAATTCGCCCTGCATTGCTTTTTCCAATCCATGAACACGTGCAATACCATCTGCCACCTGAATAACAGTACCTACTTCAGATACTTCCATTTCAGAGGCATATCTCTTTATCTGATCCTTGATCACAGAACTAATTTCTTCTGGTCTTAAATTCATATGGATCTGCACCTTTCTTGTTACTTATTTGAAACTGCTGTCCGCAGTTCTTGTTTTGTTATTATCAAGTTACAACTGAATCGCCATTAACTCACGTTCCAGCTTACTGAGTTTTGTCCGAATGCTGCTGTCTACAACCCTGTCACCCATACGGATCACCATACCGCCGATTAAGTCTTTATCCACATCATAGATACACTCAATCGTTTTATATTTCGTAGTGGCAAGCAGTCGGTTCTCAATATCCTTTTTTTCCTTATCACTCAGCGCCACGGCTGTTGTGACATTTGCCGTACCGATATGGTTATACTCTTTAATGCTTGCAATCAGCTCAAACAGTATGGACTCAATTTCGGTGTACCTGTCTTTCTCGATAATGGTTACAAGCAGGCCTGTTAATTCTTTGTCAATCCTGCCCGTAAATACATTCTCCACTACCTTGATTTTATCCTCTTTGGGAATCTTGGGGTGGTTCATAAACTGCTTAAACTCTGTGTTGGTGTGTATAACGTCAAGCAGTCCTGTGATTTCCTCCAGAAAGAGCAAGGTTTTATTTTCCTCCACGGCAAGTTCAAACAGTGCCTGCGCATATATTTTGGAAATTAGCTTAGCCATGTGCTATCACCTATTTCTTTCAAAGTTTCCTCAATGAGTTGATGTTGTGCGTTTGCGTCGATATTCGCCTGAACAATTCTGGCTGCCATTACAGAAGCGACTGCGATCATTTCGCGCTTCACTTCATCTGCCATCTTCTGCTTCTCAAGTTCTGCCTCGACTCTGGCTCTCTCTACAATCTTTGCAGCTTCGTCCTTTGCCTCAGCAACAATCTTTGCTTCGTTTGCCATACCACGCTTGCGGGCATCTGCTAAAATTTCTTCAGCCTCTTTGCCTACCTGCTTTAACTTATCTTCATAGAGGGCGCGCGCCTCTGCTGCTGACTTCTGATCGGAAGCTGCCTGATCCAGTTCGCCCTTTATCTTTGCCTGTCTATCTTGCAGCATCTTTCTTACTGGATTAAACAGGAAGTGCGATGCAAACAGAAACAGGAAGAACATTGCAATAATCATTAATACTGCATCTGCAAGAAGCTGAAAATCCAAGTCAAACAAACGGCTCAATCCCTCTGTCTGGGCAGCAAGTATCATGGTATTTCCTACCATACCTTTACCTCCTTTCTAATACTTTATTTTCTAATACTTTATTCAAAGTTTTTGTAATTGAAATTAAGGTACTAAAGGCTTTACGAATAATAACAGCATAGCTACAAGCAAACCATACAAACCGGTTGTTTCGGCAACGGCTTGTCCTAATAACATCGTAGAAGTAACATCAGATTTCGCACCTGGATTTCTACCAACTGCTGCTGCTGCATGTCCTGCCGCGATACCTTGGCCTACACCAGGTCCAATACCTGCAATAACCGCAAGTCCTGCACCGATTGCTGAACAACCTAAAATAAAGTTTGAATTAAATTCCATAATTAATTTCCTCCTAAAAATTTAAGTAATAAAAATTTAAACCATTACCCTTCAATTGCATTGTTGATATAAGTCATTGTCAGCATACAGAATACATATGTCTGAATTGCCCCTGAGAACAAGTCAAAGTACACATGTAGTGCCGCTGGCCATGCTGTTGCGATAAAGCCAAGCAGACCATATATCAACGCCATCATAACTGTACCTGATAAAACGTTTGCGAACAAACGCAGGGACAGTGAAATCGGCACCGCAATATCACCTATTACATTAATCGGCGCCCAGATTGGCCACGGGTCACACAGTCCTTTAATAACGCCGGATACTTTCTGATATTTAAACTTGTTAAATGTAATCAGAGTAAAGGTTATCAGACCTAACGCAAATGTGACACCATAATCTGCTGTCGGTGGTCGAAGCCCAAACAAACCAGATATATTGCTAAGCAAAATAAACATAAACAACAATCCAATATAGTTTGCAAATGGCGCCGCATTCTTTCCCATAACACCACTGATCATTTTGTCAAGCATTTCAACGACCATCTCCACAACGTTCTGAAACGCTCCAGGTACTTCCGTTGCGTGCTTAATTGCACGGTTCGCGCACAGGCAGAAGATAACAATTATCATCATTACGATAAAAAGACATGCGTGCGTGGTTGTTATCCACAGCGTCTGTCCAAATAACTCATACTGAAAGATGCCATGCACCATAAAATCAATATTATCCGCAGCAGATAACAAAAATCCTGTTCCCATAATCTCACCTCCTTTTTATTTACTCTATTCAGTTTTTACAGACTCCATCTTGTTTTTTTCTTTTGGACGTGACAGTTTCCGAAGCAGCGGCTGTAAATATGCAGAAATTTTTAAACTCATAATTCCCACAAACGCCGCAAGCGGATTACCTACTCGTGTAATCATTAGTATTCCCAAAATAATGACTACTACAAGATAACGGATAATATTCTGTCTTGTCGCTGCCGCCTGCGCCCCCTTTACATCTCTTTCCACAGCAGAATTTAAAGATATTGCCATATGGAAAGCCATAAAAATTCCAGTAAGAACTCCTATCCAGAGCCCTTTACTATAGTCTGCTTTATCTTCCACGAGGAAAAAGCCGGCAGCCTGGCATATAATGCCAAATAAAATCATGCCAAAAAGCAGACCCGGCAGGGCAGTATTGATTTTCTTTAATTGCGTAAGTAAACTAGTCCTCATCCTTTGTGCCCCCCTCGTATATTTTTTTTGCCAGAATAAATATGTTGCGAAATCCAGCCAGCGCTCCGACAAAAAAGAGTAAAACAAACCAAATTGCAGTATGAAACCATTTATCTAAGTACCACCCTGCAAAAGTGCATAAAAAAATTGGAACCAGCATATTAATGCCAAACTGGGTAATAACTGCCAATGATTGATAAACTGACCTGTTATATTTTTTCTTCTTTCCCATTTTCTCTGCCTCCATACGCTTCCACTATTTATAATAGTATTGGGTATCCAATTTTTCTAATACCAAAAATAATAGAACAAAATTTATTGTAAATTAGTGTATTCCTTCTGCATCCGCAAAAGACAGCCCGTTCTCCGTAACGGCAAACAGTTCCGCCCGCGCAAGTTCAAAACAATCAAGCATTTCCGGTGAGAATATTCCACATTCACCATCATGAATCATACGTGCAGCAACCTCAACGGCATACGGTGCTTTGTATACACGTTCACTGACAAGTGCATCATAAACATCAACAATGGACACAATCTGTGCCCAGATAGGTATTTCATCACCAGCAAGTCCTTCTGGATAACCTTTTCCATCATAACGCTCATGGTGATACCTGCATATATCATAACAATAGCGATAAAATTCATTATCCTCTTGACGGAACTTCTCCAGAATCTCACAACCATATAAAGTATGCTTCTTCATCTCTTCAAATTCTTCTTCTGTCAGCTTGCCGGGTTTTAGTAAGATACTATCACTAATGGCAATTTTGCCAAGGTCATGAAGCGCAGAAGCATTTGTGATTAACTCCGCCTTTTTCTTGGTTATCCCATACTTGGGATAAAATCTTCTTATATATTTCAGGAACAACTTTGTAAAATACTTTACACGCTGAATATGTTCTCCAGATTCAAGGCTGCGAAACTCTACAACCGTACTCAGCGCATTTATAAGAAATTCGTTACTCTTTGCAAGCTGCTCCCTGCTCTCTATCAATTCATTGGTACGCTTGACAAGTTCTTTCTCCACATCAATCCTGTGTTCAAACAATTCCATTAGATTTTTTGCACGCCGCATAACAACATTCGGTGCAAAAGGCTTGTAAATCACATCAGACGCGCCAAACTCATACGCCTTTTCCTCCGTTTCGTCCGTTGCCTCACCAGTAATCATAATTACTGGTATGTAGTCGATGTAATCATGCAGATTCATATATTTGAGTACATCCAATCCAGACTTATTCGGCATCATTAAATCCAGGAAAATCAAGCACAGGCTATGCTTATTCTCTCGAATATAATGAATTGCCTGTTCTCCATCCTCTGCCTCTATAATCTGATACTGTTCCTCGAAAATAAACTTAATCATCTCGCGATTTAACTCTGCATCATCTGCAATCAAAATCGTATCCTTTGGCATAATCCGTTTCTCTCCTTTACTTTTTTACGCCCTACTGCTCTAACAGTTTCGTAACACCGTCTATCGTCCGCTCATAATCCTTTGTAACTTGCTCTAAAAGCGTTTTTGCCTCGTCCATATTGCTGCCGCGCAAAGATTCTGTTATCGCAAAGCTGGAATGAAACAGTGTAGTAAACGACATATTCTGACACACCCCTTTAAGTGTATGTGCAGCCCGAAACGCTTCTTCCTGATTTCCCTCCTCGATTGTCTGTACCAAAGTTTGATAACATTTCTCTTTTAGAAACATACCTGCGAATTTTTTAACGCGTTCTTCTGTTTTCAGACGCGACATTATGTCATTATAATCTCCACCAATTGCTTCATAGCATTCCTGTACCGTCATAAAATAAGTCCTCCTTCATTACGAATACATGATTATTATAATATTATGAGCAAAAACATATGCCGAACCAACCTATAATCTATTCAATAGCAAACATGTTTTTTCTCTCACTATAACTATAACAAATAACTACACTAAATTATACATGAAATATTCAGATAATTCAACAAAATTTCGACCTTAATCAACTTTTGTTACTTTTTTACTATAAAAGATTGATGCAACGCATGAAAAGTAGTACAATATCAGAAACTGGAAAGGAGGCAGTGCTATGAAACAAAGCAATTTGGACGGAACTCATATAAACATTTATCGTAAACGTATTATACCTGACGAATGTATTTTGCTGAAAAATGACACTATTTTAGAGGCAACGGACGAATTTATTATTACAAAATGGGAAACGCTGAAACCACGTCGTGACTTTCACCATGGATATTCCTGCTACTATCTAAAAGAAGGCTACAAAGTCAGTAAATTTTACCGCGAAGATCATTCTCTGCTTTATTGGTACTGTGATATTGTAAACTATCAGTATCAAGAATCAGAAAATGCCCTGATTGTAACGGATCTGCTCGCGGATGTTGTGATATACCCAGACGGGTATATCAAAGTGCTTGATGTTAACGAACTTGCTGTTGCATTGGAAAAAAATCTCTGTCCATTACCATTGATAACACAAGCACTGCTTCAATTGGACAAACTATTAAATATTTTGTATGACGATAAATTTGAATCACTGACAAAACGGATAGACAAGTGGATAGACAACTAATATTTTTATTTATATTTATTTTAATTCTTTTTATAATGGTATCGCTTCATTGGAATCAATGTATACAATATTTTGAATTAAATCCATTGTCGTTGATTCCAACAGAAGCACACTCTCCTGTAACGGAGTTGTGCTGTTGTGCATTGCGTAGATATTATGTGCTAATTCCAACGGGATTGTATAGCTTTCTGGTAACAAGTGTATTTTCTTCTCCACTGAAGCCGTACTGTCTTTTATAGGATACGTAACACCCGCTAATTCCAACGGGATTGTACTGCTTTCTTGCAAAAACATATCGTGCTCTAATAAATTTGTAGTTTTGTGCAATAATTCCGTTTTCTCTTGTATTGGCAGTGTCACATCTTGTATAGAGGAGCTTTTTAATTTACAGTCTTGTTCCTGTAATAGTAGCGTTTTCAAATATTCGTTCTGTTTCTGCGACCTTTGCTGCTTTCTGTTCCGTTTTTGCGTTGTATTCATTCGCTCTTTTCTACTTGCATTTACTTTCAAGCGATAAAAACGATTTCCGCGTAACGCTTTCCATATATAACGGATATCAAACGCAACATACAAAATGGCTGCCAATGCACCAAATATGCCAGCCATAAAATAAAATAGTGCTGATAAATAGTTCATTTGTGCAATACTCATATATATTTTTTCCTCTCCGTTCTCTATTGCGTTCCTGTTTCTTTATAACTAGAACGAACCATTTTATAAGCGCCTTCGGTCATTGCCTGCACACTTGCAATTTCCTCTTTAACTGTGCTTGAGCCAGTGTGCTCCATTTTTTCCATGTCTTGCTCAATTTCCTTAAGCATCGCAGATATCTCCTCTTTTGGTACGCCGTCATCATATAGGTATTTTGCATATTCTGTTACGCGGCTTACAATTTCGCGGTACATACGCAGCGTTATCAATTCCCGATCGTGCATTTCATTATGCAGTGCTTTTAATGCTGATAAATTCGCCCAATATGCCCCATACATCCCTGCATCGCTTCCGTCAATTTGCGCAGCGGTTATCTTCTTATAAAATCTGCCGATTTCCACATATAAGCGGCTTCTTCTATATTCTGTCGCTTTTTCTTCCCTATTTTCATAATAATACATTGCTGCCTCAAACCAAGAAACAGCATTGGACTGTCTGCTTTCCTCATGAATATAATAATACCAATATGCATTTCCCATTTCGTAACAGAAATCTGCATATGCCACTGGATTCTTCTGCGCAAAATACTGCAAATAGCGCTCCGAGCTTATATTTAAGTGCAGCAATGCCTCCTCCTCTGTTTCGCTGAACACACCATCCTCTATAATCGTATTATAATATCCATGATAGGCAAGTTCACGCACTGTATCAATCTGTATTGCTTTCATATAATAAGGAATGGCTTCTTCCGCAGAAGTCATATGCTGCGCCATTTCTAATGCTGCATTATAATTATCGTTCTGCCGCTCCTTTGCCTTTGCGTGCATTCCCCAGCCGCCTGCTGCACACAGAAGCGCTACTGATAAAACCGCTGAAAAAATTCCCATTCTTCTGTGATACCTTCGCTGCATCTGCGTTTCGTAGTCATGGTAATGCTGCAATGCATACATCAATTCTTCTGTACTTTGATAGCGGTCATCGGGATTTTTCTGCGTACATTTCAAGATTACCTGCTCTAAACCGTTAGAGAGTTCCGGCCGCCATTTTGTAATCGGATACATTTCATATGGCGGTGCAGAGGGATTATGACCTGTTAAAAGATGATACATGGTCGCACCCAGTGAATAAATATCTGTACGCGCATCTGTCTGTCCCATGCCACCAAACTGCTCAGGCGCAGCATAACCTTGTGTACCTAAGCAAAAAGTATCTGTTACACAGCGCTTTTTAAATTCGCGTGCAGTGCCGAAATCAATTAATACAACACTTCCATCCGATTTCAGCATAATATTGGAGGGTTTCATATCACGATATACAATCGGCATAGGGCGTGTATGAAGATACATCAGGACATCGCAAAGCTGCATTGCCCAGTTTACAACTGCCTCTTGTGGCTGTGCGCCTTTCTCCGCCAAAAGCTTCTCTAGTGTATTTCCTTCAATATAGTCCATAACAATCAGAAAGTTTTCATCATTGTCAATAATATCCACAATACTAGGGAGATTCGGATGCTTGAGTTTTTTCAACAGATCGGTTTCTACAATTAAACTTTGCTGCAGCACTTCATAATTACTGCTGCAACACTTACGCACTTCCTTAATTGCCCACGGCTTATTTGCCTTCTCGTTAATTGCAAGATAAACCGTACTCATCCCGCCATGTCCAATCTCATTTAATACTTTGTACTTTCCGTCAATCTCTGTTCCTATCTTTAGCATCTGATTCCCCCATTATTTG
>CBCOYO010000087.1:0-14716 GCA_965114465.1 uncultured Lachnospiraceae bacterium | reverse complement strand
GCGGGATTATTTTAATCAGCATTTATAATAACGCTATTGGTTTCATATATTCCATATTTCTCTGCCTAAGTAGTATTCCATCCATAATTCGTACATTACAATTGTAACCATTTACAAGTGCCACAAATGAAAGGAGGATTTTTATGACACAACTATTCTTGTCAATACTATCATTGTCACTATCTGGTGCGCTGATCGGTCTTATTATACTGCTGCTGCATCCAATAACACAGCGCCTTTTTTCCAAACGCTGGAACTATTATATCTGGCTTCTTGTTATTGCAAGATTGCTGATTCCTGTGCAATTTGGATTCCATTTCACCCAATTGCCTGCATTAAACAATAAAGCTGCGCAAGCTGACAGCAACAGCAAGAGCCAGTTTCCGAATGTGGTTCTAAACAGTGAAGCCGCACAAGCTGACAACAACAAGAGCCGGTTTCCAGATATGGTTCTAAACTGTGAAGATGCTCAACTTGACAGCAACAACAAGAACCAGTTTCCAGATATGGTTCTAAACTGTGAAGATGCTCAATCCAACAGCAACAAGAACCAGTTTCCGAATATACAGAATAATACAGAAGATTTCAAAGCTTATTCTGAAAGTAAAAATACAAATACAATAACACCAAAATCAGATAACCGCGCAGACCTTCGCATCCAGACACCTGACAGCAACAACATGAATATAGCAAAACAACCACTATCAAGCATGGATACATTCCACAATTCTACTGTATCCACACCAAAATTTACAACACAGCTTTTGCCTGTACTTCTTTTGGCAGCGGTGACTGTCTGGCTAATTGGCGCTATTGCTGCTTTTAGCACAAAGCTTTGGAATTACCGACGTTTTACTGCACGTTTACGAGAGAATAATACACTAATTACCGACGAACGCATTACAGCCATAGCGAACCAATTGGCGGATTCGCTTCATATCCACAGAAGACCTATACTATACGAAAATCCCTCTATTTCCAGCCCTATAACAATCGGACTGCGCAATACAAGCATTATCCTGCCCAAAGAAAAACATACTGTTCAGACAAATATTGATACCAAAGAACAGAATCCAAAAACGGATGCGGAAAACACATACATTGATACCAAAGAACAGAATCCAAAAACGGATGCGGAAGCAATCCTTCGTTTTATCCTTCAGCACGAATTAATTCATGTGGCACGCAAAGACTTATGGTATAAATGGCTCTATCAGCTTCTGCTCTGCATCCACTGGTTTAACCCGATTCTTTATCTAATCGGCAGACGGATAAACACAGACTGCGAACTTTCCTGTGATGAAATGCTCCTAACAAGCCTGCGTTTCACAGCAAAAGACAAGAAAACTTACGGCAATCTATTGATCGATACCGCCCAGCGCACCGCTGCATTAAACAACACCAAAAACGCATTTTCCATTGCATTTATTGCACCAAAAAGCGACTTAAAAACACGGCTGCAAGGAATCCTTCACTATAAAAAACAGACACGCTTGCGGCTTGCACTCTCTCTATGCGTTTTGGTATGTATTTCGGTCTTTACCGCTGGCTGCGGCGTACAGTATCCCATACCAGCACAAACCATTTCCATAATACAGCCTGCCACTGCACAAGCTGCAAATGGAAACACCACAATGCAGACTGCTAAAAATATTTTTCCAACGCAAAACCGCTCCAATTTTGATTTATTGGAATCCATTCTTGAAAATAAGATTCGTTCATGGACAGAGAATTGGATAAAATCTTGGACAGACGCATGGGCAGATTCATACACAGAGGATTGGATAAAATCTTGGACAGACGCATGGGCAGATTCATACACAGAGGATTGGATAGAATCTTGGGCAGATTCAGGATCGGACTTATGGGAATATTTTATAACGCACCCTGATACGGTTGACCAGACCGGCGATGCTTGGAAAGTATATAATGACACGACCGCAATTGCCGGAAAAGATATTTGCGATATTGAACATTATTATTCAAACTGGGGCGGCAAGAATCTGCAATGTAAAGGAATGCAGTTAAACGGCTCCACTACACTTGTAATTGCCAATGCGCCAAAGGAAATTGACATTTTGATTCATAGTTCTTTCTTATTAAGGAGCGGGAAATTAAAACTTGTACAGGTTTTGCCGGACAACACTGTAATCACCTTAAATGAAACAGGAGCGGAAACCCAAAAGACCATTACAATGCCAAAAGGCAGAAATATATTGAAGCTTGTCGCACAGGGCGCATTGGTTGAAAATCTCAATGTAGACTATACAGACTTACAAGAATCCGACTTTGAAAGCGTTTACTTTTCTGAGGAAGAAGAATATGCCAGCCTATTACCGCAATATCTTGAAGCCGGAAGCCCTATAGATAAAACTACATGGCTGAATGCTCTGCCCTATATTGACAACACTGTCGGAAGCGAAGGATTTGCCGCGTTGCTCCGTGCTGGAGTTTCCTTTGATACGAAAGAACTTACTGCCATTTTTATTAGTACAGACACGCAGCTATCCAGCAAATATCTGTTAGAAGCGATTCAAAATGGCACGATGCAGTTAAATGCCAAAACTACCACAATCCTTATGCCCTACGTGGATGATGAAATTAAATCGGAACTGCTTATGGCTCTGCCAACTGAAAATTTTTGGGATACCTTCCAAACGTGCATCATCTATCTTGACAGTGACGAAATAGAGGACTGCTTGCTGTATTATCTGGAAAACGGCGGGAAATTATCTTACTCAGCATTTTCCTCCATTGCCATATACTTAGATGAAAGCACCATTGAAAAAATTGACCATTACTACAAAGGGGGAACCAAATAATGCAATTATTCCTTACTATATTATCACTATCGCTGTCCAGCGCACTTATTGGACTTATAATACTATTGACACACCCAATAACACAGCGCCTTTTTTCCAAACGCTGGAACTATTATATCTGGCTTCTTGTTATTGCAAGATTGCTGATTCCTGTGCATTTTAATACGCATTATATTGCATTGCAGCCTAATGCATTGCAGACAAATGCATTGCAGACAAATGATAAACCACAGCAGAAAACGCAAAACACCCAAGATAATACATCTAACCCGCCCGAAACGCTGCCTACACCCTTAATAGATTCGTCTGTTTCCAAGGCTGAATCAAACGTAACTCTTGCTGCCAATACGCCCAATTACAGTGTTTCCACTCCAAGCAATCCCACTTCTGCCGACACGGAAACAAGCCATGTTTTATGGGTATTACTAGTATTAACAGCCACTGTATTCTGTGTTGTCTGGCTGTTTGGCGCAGCGATTTCTCTATTACGAAAGCTACGAAATTATCGGCGTTTTGTATGTTATTTGCAAGAAAACAGCATTCCTGCCACCGACGTCCAAATACAGCAGCTTACAGAAGAACTATCACAAAAGCTTAGCATAAAGAAAACACCTGTTATTTATAAAAGTATTGCTGTATCCAGCCCTATTACCATCGGCTTATGGAATCCCTCCGTGATACTTCCGCAGGATTTATTCGCCGCACAAGAACTACATTCGCAGAATTTATCCGCAAACAGCGAAATACCTCCGCAAGATATTCCCTACACACAATTTTGCACGTTTACGGAAGAAAAAACAAACTTCCAAAATACTACTGTACTGCGGTTTATTTTACAGCATGAATTTATCCATATCGCACGCAAAGATTTATGGTATAAATGGATTTTCCAACTACTGTTAAGCATACATTGGTTTAACCCCATTCTTCATATTATCAGTAAAACCATAAACATTGACTGCGAACTTTCCTGTGATGAAGCTGTACTTGCGCATATGGATTTAACCGAGGAAAATAAAAAGGCTTATGGAAATCTTCTATTGGATACGGCACAGAAAAGTGTCCCTTTATATAGAGCGGACAACAAGCAGATATCTAAAGAGATTGCTAAAGGAACTGTATTTTCCACTACTTTGCTTGCACGGAAAAGCGATTTAAAGAAACGGCTAAACGGCATTATTTATTATAAAAAACAGACTGCACTGCGGTTACTGCTGTCAGTATGTACTTTTGCCTGTGTACTGGCGTTGTCCGCGTGCAGCGATATGGAATTTTCTTTTCCAGAGCCAGCAGAAAGTTACTTTACCGAAACTGACAATGATTTTTCTAATAATAAAACCATTGCTGGACTATTTTATGATGACCAGCAGATTGCAGACAAAGATGTTTCGGATCGCTGGGTTGCCTATTCCTATCAAGGCATGGGCAATAAAATAAAAGCTTCCGGCTTTATGCTGTCAGGATCGGATACCATACAAATTATTTATGCAACTGAAGAAATAGAAATGCAGATTGATACTGCTTTTAAGCTCTACTCTGGAAATTTTAAAGTGGTGCATATTGCGCCGGATAATACGGTAACCACCGTTTCTGCGGAATCCGGCGACCAAACCAGTCAGAAAGTCACTTTGCTAAAAGGCAGAAATGCGATTAAAATGGTCGGCGAAAAAGCAAAACTGCGCAATTTAACAATCGAATTTACCGATTTAAAAAATGCGCCAGTTGATGGGCTCTATTCTTCTGAAAGTCAGGAATATATTGGTCTGCTCCTAAAAAATATCAACAACCCTGACCTTGATAAGGAAAGCCTTGATATCCCCAAAATAGTGGATGCGCTACCCACAGTAAAAGACAAAGAAGCAAGCGATCTTTTCAAAGCCATATTAGACCGTGGAATTACTCTAAATCAAGATGAACTTATTAGTTTCATTATTTATTCCGACAAACAGCAGTCTAGTAAATATTTGGTTGAAGCCTTGGAGAACGGCACAATAACAGCGCTTGAAGCGGATACTGTTTCCAGTTTAATGCCCTATTTTGCTGATACCTATAAAGCCTCCTTGCTGATTACACTACCCACAGCAGATTTTCCAGAAACCTTCGGCGAATGTCTGCCGTTTCTAAACAGCAGCGGAAAAAAAGAATGTTGTGCATATTTGGCAGAATCCATGCAAAATGGTACAATTACACTGGCAAAACCGATTATTATTTCCGATTATATGCCCTATCTTAGCAGCGGAAGCCACGCACCACTGATTTTAGCCCTGCCGACTGCTGATTTTTATAATGTTTTTGTGGAATGTCTGCCATATCTTAACAGCAGCGAAAAAGAAGAATGTTTACTGCACTACCTTGATGCCGGCGGCACATTGACTTATACACAATTTTCAGAAATTTCGCCGTTTTTAAGCAGCAGTTTGATACGGAAAATCGACAACTACTAATATAGCGTTTTCACAATGGAGTTCCCTACCCGCCACGCGAAACTGTCGCATTAAGAAAAATGGATACAATATCTTGTATCATCAAAGCTTATTGCGACAGCCTTGCTGTGCATAAATATACTAAGCGTCAATCTTTTCGACGCTTAATATAAACCTGCCAATTACTTCTCTATCATCTTAATAGCTTTTTTCATCTGCATGGCTCTGTATATAAATATAAGCATCCTCCAGCGTTACCTCGCAAGGTCTGCATTTTATCTGCGGCGGCGTTTCGCTGATTAATTTTATTTGCAATTCATTGCCTAGATACTGTTTGGATGATATATGATATTTCATTTCAATTTCTCTTGCTTTCGCTTCATTTGCTGCTTGGCAAATCCAAACGTGACCTCTTGCTTGTTCCAATAGTTCCTTAATATTTCCCGCATAAAGAAATTCCCCTTTTTTCATTACTGCAAGCTGATTGCAGGTTGCTGCTAAATCCTCTACCACATGGGTTGAAAACAGTACTGTGCGCCCTTCCGAAAAATCCACCAGCAGATTCCGAATGCGAATACGTTCTTCTGGATCTAATCCCGTTGTCGGTTCATCAATAATTAAAAACTCTGGTTCATTTAAAAGCGCTTGCACAAGCCCGACTCTCCGTTTCATACCGCCGGATAGTTGTTTCATCTTCTTTCTGCGGTGTGTTGACAGACTTGTCTTTTCAAGGTAATATGAAATACGTTCCCTGTAAACCTTTTTCGGAATGCCAGATAAATCCCCCATATATTCCAGACACTCCTGTATTGTTAAACTTGGATACAAGTCAATTTCCTGTGGCAGATATCCTATTTTTCTCTGAATCATTTCATAATTTTCCTTGCTGTAATATATTCCATCTAAAGATATTGTTCCGCTGTCAGGGGATAGAACGGTTGTCAGCACACGCATCAACGTTGTTTTTCCCGCGCCGTTTTCCCCCAATAGTCCAAAAATTCCCTTTGGAATTTCTAAATCGGCATGATTAATTGCCGTTACATTATTTTTAAACGTTACTGTTAAATCTTCTATTTTTATTCCCATAATTTCCTCATTTCTATAAAAGCAATTTCCCATACAGGCTTTACGCACAAATTTATCAATCATCTGAAAATGTTTTTTATACACAGATGTCTTTGCCTCCTCAGCCTCTTTTCTCAATTATTTTGGGCAGCAGCGCAACGGTTATGATTCCAATACAAATACAAATCAATTTTCCGCAAATCCACTGAAAGTTATTGCTGTTTTCGATATTTCTAAAGCTATAAGAAAATAAATTCCATACGCCAAAACACCTTTCACCGACACTCGAATTGGTTATCAGCCACAGCAGCAGGCAGCCGCCCATTCCTACCCACATATTGCGAAACAGGCAGGAAAGAAAATTTGATAAAATCCCCCAGAAAACCAGTGTTATAACAACCGCACCAAAATAGACAAAAAATTGACTTATTTCATTTGCTAACGCACTTTGTTCCATTAAAAATATCCTTGGCTTTTGAAATAGCAAAAATAATCCATATCCAAGAACCGCCATTACTGTCAAAAATAGTTCTTGTATTATAATCCTTCTATAAATAGAATCCATTCGCTTTTTCATTGGGCACAGCCGCTGTATTTCTGAACGTTTACTGACAATCTCCTGTGTATATGTATCTGCACAAAACGAGGCGGCAAGGATTGCAAGCGGCGTTTCCAATGCGATTCCTATTTCATTCGTGTATGTCACCCCTCTGACAAGGCTTAAAATTACAATAAAAAATATTGCATAGGCTTGTTTGGAAAACGGAAGGGAAATTTTTATTTCATATTTCAATAAACCCGCCTCCTTTTCCATATCTGTATTGTAATGAAAAGAATGCCTACAGCGGCTAACATTAGGAAACTTTGATTTGGCAACACCATGGGCGGAGGTGTAGACTCAAAAAACGTACTTGGAAACCGCACCATAATCGCTAATGGTCTGCCATAATATCCAAAAATCCCCTCTGCATTCCTGCTCCCCATATTGGAATACACAATATAAAGCAGTAAAAGTGGTACTGCAGGCAATGGGTTCTTCAATAACAATGCAATCAAACTATAGACGCTTGTAATCATCAGCATATTCGGCAAAATATACAGACAAGTCGCCAACCAAAAATCCGTTATCCGCACTTTAAATCCCTGATTTTTTGTCCAAAAGGAGCATAACGCCCAGAAACTAAAATTCAAAATAAACAACACAAGCAGACAAACAGCAAAGCCACCGCCTACTTTTCCCAATAAATAACTTGCCGCGCTGACAGGCTTTGTATGCAGAAGTTCATACGTATTTTTCCTTGTATCCTGCATAAACAAACCAGATAAAAATATCGTCGCGAAAAATCCCATAAACAGACCTGCAAAATCAGCAAATTTCCTTGAAAAATAGTATGAAAATGGTCTGCTTTCCAGTTTTTTCGCAATATAAGCATTGATTTCTTCCCGTGTTCCTTTGTGATAGGCTGTATCGACATAAAAATCATACGACCTGTAAAAACCATATTTTTCTAAATACGCGCAGGCAGTTATAATATCCATTTCTTTTATTTCACGCAGCACAGCTTGTGCCTTTGCATTGTCCATCTTATATTCGACAGTTAAGTTTTCTTGTATCTGTTTTTCCCACAGTTCCCGTCTTAATTCTTCTTTCGTCGGCACATATCCCTCAAAAATATCCCCATCGCGAAACAGTTCCGGATAATCATTCTCAATGTTTTCTCCTTCTGCCAGATAATGGATATTCAAATAGACGTTTACATTTTGAAATATCATAAGTGCAACAACTATTATCCCAATCCAAAACAGCGGCATTTTACAATAATTCCTTATCTCTCTTTTTAAAATAACCCACATAATTCGTTCTCCTTATCTTTTCGATAATTTTATAATAAAAGAGAAATCACAACAAAAAAACAATCGGAAATGATATTATTTTCCGATTGCCCCAAATATTGCTGTTACTACCGCTCCCCCTTGTTCTTCGTTTTCCAAAAGAAGCTTTCCTCGGTGCTTTTCACAATACAGCCTGCTAATATACATTCCAATACCCGCGTGTTTCAGACTGTCTTTCACATTCCGTCTATGGAACGCTTCTGTAATTTTTTCTGCATCCTCCTGAAAGCCGTCGCCGTCATCTCTAACACAAATACTTAATTGCGATTCTTCCACCCTTACGGTTATAAACACCTGCTGCTTTCCATAGCGAAAGGCATTGGACAACAAGTTTTCGATTACCTCCAAAATAATTTCCTTATCCCCGCAAAATCTTTTATCGGATTCTGGCATCTGCAAAATTACCTGTTTCCCGTACTCTTTTTCCAAAATAGCAAGTTCAGCCCGCATCTCTTCCTCTAATTCTTTGGCTGCAATCTCCGCTGCAACAAGCTCCCTGCTTTCTAAGCTGTTCATTTTCCGCATAGTTTCTACAAATGTATCCATGCGTTCCATCTGATGCCTGCATTCCGACAGCATTTCCATTGCCTGCTCTATATCAATCTCTGCGCTGGGCAGATATTCCGTAAGCATTTCCTGATATCCTTTTAAAACAGACAACGGTGATCGAATATCATGCGCAATCGCCGCACGCAGCAGCTTTTCCTCCTCAATCGTCCTCCACAAGACCTGATTGTTTGCAGCAAGTTGTTCCCGCATCCGCTCAAATTCCATACAAAGCACACCCATTTCATCCTTATTTTCATAAGCAATATGAAAATCCAAATGATTCTCTGCAATCTTTTGCGACGCCAAAGCCAGCTCCTTAATTGGCTTTTTTAACTTATTTTGATAAAAAAGAAAAACTGCCGCACAGCTGCCTGCCATAGATAACAGCAATATTGTATACGTCTGCAAAAAATCACACAGTTCTGATACAAAATAATCTAACGCTGTCATCTCACTGGCTATTGGCCTGCGAATGTCCGCAACAGCATAAGGGCCTTCACGCTCCACTATTTTAAAATATGCATCTTTATCCACATACTGCCACCAGACACGCATCTGTATTTGCGCAGCAGCTCTGCCAATACCTGCCGAGAGAAGAAAACTACCAAACAAGGCAATTACCATATACAGCAAAATGGTTTTTCGCATAGAAAGATTTCTTATTTTATCCATCGGTAACCCATCCCCCATACTGTTTCAATATATTCTGTTTTGGTATATTGCTGTAGTTTCTTTCTAATTCTGCGGATTAGTTCTGTAATAACTCTGCTGTCCCCCTCTGCATGATATCCGCAGACTCTCTCATAAATTCTATCTTTATCAAAAACCATATTGGGATTCATAGATAAAAATTCTATAATTGCGTACTCTAGCTTTGTCAATTCCAAATACTCTGTGTAAACCTGCACCGTCTTTGCCATATAGTCAATCGACAATTCGCCCTGAAAACAGCACTGCGTCTTGTTTTTACGCCGTACCTCCCGTTTTAAGTGTGCTGTAATCCTTGCATCAAGCTCCTTCAAGCGAAACGGCTTTAAAATATAATCATCACCACCCGAAGAAAGACCATTTACAATGTCCTGTTCCTCTACCCGTGCAGTTAGAAATAAAATCGGACAGTCTACCTTATCCCGTATTCTCTTGCATACCTCTATCCCGTCAATTTTCGGCATATTGATATCTAACAAGATAATATCCGGCTGCAATTTTATTTTGTCCAATCCTTCCATACCATTTTCTGCTGTAATAATTTCATACTTCTTAATTGTAAAATATTTTCTCAGCATTTTCAAAAGCTCGGTGTCATCATCTATAATTAATATTTTATAAGCCATTTCTGCACTCCTATCCGTTATTGGCAAAGCACTAATGAATTGTTTGTAAAAACTTTACATTCATTATTATAGACTCACGAATGATTCGATTTTCCTTTCTGCACAGCACGTATTGTCCGCTTATGCAATATGGGTTGTGCAGAAATTGGAAAATCTTAACGGTCGTCAGTATAATACACTTACGCGCCATTGGTTACTTTTCACACCCACGCCAAAGTAGTGGGAATCATGCGCTAAAATGCTTGCACTTTAGCATTTTGTGTGCATCAATTGTTGCAATTCACACCGAATGTTCGTAAATTGTTGCAAAATCTGGCGTTGGTGTGAATTGTAACCGCCATTGATAAATTATTTGCCAATCCTTTCAAGTATTTTGCAACATCCCAAAAATGATGATATAATATAAATCCCAACAAATAAACAATGAACATACTTATATCTACTCCAATAACGAAACAATGAACATACTTATATCGACTTGTATCGACTCCAAATAACGAAACAATGAACATACTTATATCGACTCCAAATAACGAAACAATGAACACTTATATCGATCCAAATAACGAAACACCACACATTTAATAAAATTCTTGCGCTGCATTCTCTATACTCCGTAATGTATCATATATTTTCCTTCTGTAATTGCTTTTTGAATCAACTGCGCAAGCAGTACCAATTGCGGATCTTCGTTTATTCTCTTATCGGATATCACAATATCCTGAAATATTGGCAGCGATTGCGGTGGAATTAACGTAATGCCATACCGCGCGAGTCCAAACTCTGGGCGACTTAGTCGATGAAAATATGTCTTCATCTGTATCAGCTTCTCCCACCAGTCTTCAATATAGCGCTCATCATCAATAGATACACAGTGATAGCGCTCTGGATCATAATCTTCATAATCAATCGTTTTATCCAATTGATCAATAATACCAAATTCTGTTTTTATCAAATTAATTTCCTCCTCAATCTATTTAAAATATTTGATAACTAATGCTCATCAAATCTTCATTTTTCAATCAAGTAGGAAATTGTCCTTCTTCCTTACTTGAGCACCGAACACTCGTCAGCTATGCTGACATTCTTCCATTGAATGCCCGTGCGCATAAAAACAAAAAGGGGCTGTCGCATTAAGGGAAACATATACAAGATATTATAATGCTGTACTGCATTTTATACCATATCTTGTATATTCAAAACTTATTGCGACAGCCCCATTTTCTTCTAATGTTATAGACCAATCTAAAATAATATTTCTAATACGCTCTATAATACTGTAGATTTGATTAGTTCCAATCATCAATGCATATTTAGAGTGAACTCTACCATGTTTTGATAAATAGTTATTCATAGAAGCATTAAATGGCAGAATTGCAGTCCTATTCTCTGGATTTTCATAAAACAAGATACGCTTTTCTGAGTAAATTTAAAATATCAAAATCACTTTTTAGAGCTTCCTGTTGTAACTCAATAACTATTTTTGACATAGACGACCTCTTATATATTTAGTTGTTTTAATAATTCTAAAATTCCTGTTGCAATCAAACTGCTTGATACTCGTAAAGTAATATCTTTTAAAACGGATAAAGCTGTTTTAATTCTTGAAGGTTTTTCTTTCTTTTCCACTGCCTTAATAGCTTCGTCCAACGTTTCTTCGGCAATTTTACTATCTTCACCATATACATCAGCAAACATAGATTTATATTTAGAGATTTCATTTAGTATCCGCATAGCGTTTTCATAATCAAAAACTTCATTTATTGTTTGAGTTTATGACGAATTAACTGTTCCTTGCTGTATTTGTATATTACTAGAACTTTCGCCAATATTAACATCATAATTACAATTACCTTAATTATATGAATTTTGCTTCAATTAAAGCACCTCCCTTTTTCCAACTCATATTATACTATTTTGATAGGAAACTAGCAACGAAAAAGTAAAAATTTCTTAGCTAATATGTTGATTTGCGTTACACAATAGGACGCTATTTTTTGTTGACCGACATATAACCCCCTTACTCCGTCATTTCAACGTCCGCAAAGTCGCATAAATCAAGGACAAAATAACCTCTACTACGTAACAATCCCCATAATAAATCGAAGGGGCTGTCACATTAAGGAAAACGGATACTAGATAGTCTAATACTGTACTGTGATTTATACTATATCTAGTATAATAGAAGCTTATTGCGACAGCCCCCAGATTACAGATTAACCTTTAGCGTATTTATACTTCTCACTGGGAGATAGTATACTATCATTCAAAATGTGACAATTTTTCTTATAATAACTATTTATTTCTTGCAAAATATTAATATCTTGTACTTCGACCACTTTCAAAGAATTGTATTTTATTTCATAACCATCAAAATAGCCTTCGGCGAATTTATAGTAATACTATCTTTTAAACTTCCCTGAAACTGATATAGATAATATTGTACACGTTCCTCCTCTAATTGCTCCGAATAATTCTTTTTAGATACTCCTTCCCTTCCATCTACTAACTCTATAATCACATCAAAGTCTTCTTTTGACAGCAAAATCGAAAATCAATTTGCAAAAGGCGAATCTTTCAACACATTTCCCACTCGTTCACATATACTATCTGCAATTTGAATTGAAATAGGAATATTTACACTCACTTTAGGTGCAATAGTCAATAATCCACCAGTACACTTTATAAAATCTATCTTTATAATTTTTCCCTCATTATTGATAGTATATTGGATTCTATTATCATTTTCTGTAAAAGTAATATCACTCTTACCTGTTAATTCAGATTCACACCATAATTGTATCCATTCTGTTATTTTACTTTTATCTATGCATAACTTGGAATATTTATTCGTCATATAACCACTCCTTCGTAAAGGATACTATAGGATATCACAACAAACGTCAACAGTCAACAAATATTTCTGACATTTTGTATCATAACGTATCCGTTCGTTACAATTGATGCACACAAAACGCTAAAGTAAAAAAGCAGAAGCTTTTAGCATTTTGGCGCATAATTCCCACTACTTTGGCGTGGGTGCGGAAAGAACATCTGTTTGGCATTGGACTTTACGAAATACTGCAAAGTCCATAAGAAATGTAGTGATTGAGATGTATCAAGCCACCACAAAGTGGTTTTTCATGGTTTGAAACGTTACCACGTTACCCTACTCTATTTCCCCCTCGTCAGCGTTTCCAGCACGTCAAAATACTCCTCAAACGTTTTCCGGCAACACATCGGATTTGCAATTTCAATCCCCTGCACGCGAAGCCCAATCAGTGCAAACGCCATTGCCATTCGATGATCGTCATATGTTTGTACGATGCCTGCATTTGGTATTTTCGGCTGAATTGTAAGCGCGTCCTCCTCCTCTTTACAGGTAACTCCCAGACGCGAAAGTTCTGTTGCAATGGCGTGAATGCGGTCAGACTCCTGCAGACGGATATGCCCCACATTTTCAATACGAACATCTTCTTCTGCAAAAGGTGCTATCGCCGCAAGCGTCATTGTCTGGTCAGAAAACTCTTTCATATCTACAGTTATTCCCTTTAACCGTCCGCCTTCTGCGCCGCAAACAACAATCCCTTGCGCCGTTTCTGTAATCGTACATCCCATTTGCGCTAATACGTTCAGAAACTGCAAATCACCCTGCATACAATCCCAAGTTACATTGTTCACAAGCGCCCTGCCGCCAGTTAAAGCCGCCGCTGCATAGAAATAACACGCCGCAGAAATATCAGGCTCTATTTGATAAGTGCCTGCCTTGTAGGAACGGTCTTTTCGTATATGATAATTTTCACCGTCAAACACAACTTCTACACCAAAATTTTCCATCATTTTTCGTGTTATCTGAATATAAGAACCGTCTTTTCGCACGCTCGTAATCGCAATGGAAAGCCCCTGTTTTATCATGGGCGAAATTAGTAAAAGCGCACTTAAAAACTGCGTACTTTCGCTAATATCCAACGCAACGCGGCACACCTCGTCCATTGCCTTTGTTCCGCCAATCCCTGTAATTTGAATGGGCAGATGCCCCTCTTTTTCCAAATACGAAATCTTTGCTCCGATTGCTGTAAGCACATCAAACAGTGGTTTCATTGGGCGTTTTTTCATCTGCTCGGAGGCCTGAATCGTAAACGTTCCTTCTGCCACGCCAAGCAGCGCGGTTAAAAACCGCGCTGCCGTTCCTGCACTGCCTACATCAATTTTGCCTTCTGTAACAGGTACTTTTCCATTTAATCCAGTAACGGTAACCTGCTTCTGTGCTTCTTCAATTTCCACATCAAAGCCTAATGCCTGCAATGCAGCTAAAAAATGTCTTGAATCGTCACTAAATAATACACCATGCAGTGTTGTTTTTCCATCTGCCAAGGAGGCCATTAAAAGTGCCCTGTTTGTCATACTTTTTGACCCCGGCACTGTTACCATCCAGTCAATCGGCGTCGATAGCATATGTACCTTGTAGTTTTCATTCATTGTGAAATATTCCTTTCTGTAATGTTTTCCTATTGAAGCAATAACAATTCTTTAAGATTTGTCGTGCAGTTGCACCAGACGCACGTCGCAAAGCAGCAATTTTCCTTTATGCGGCTGTGTGCATATGGTTATACTTAGGAACGGTAGAAAA
>CBCOYO010000086.1:0-14811 GCA_965114465.1 uncultured Lachnospiraceae bacterium | reverse complement strand
CGTTAAGATTTTCCAATTTCTGCACAGTCCATATTGCATAAGCGGGCAATATGTGCTGTGCAGAAATTGGAAAATCTTAACGGTCGTGAGTATAATCAAAAATGTACAGGAATATATATAAATGACAGTGGTAAAATGGGGCATTTTTATGGAACGGATATCAAATATGTTTATCCCAGCGCTGATTTTTTATATTGTGGCAATGGGTCTTTCTCAGAAAAAAGATATATACGCAAGCTTTACGAAAGGTGCGAAAGATGGGCTGAAAACAGTCGTAGGAATTGTGCCAACATTGATTGGACTGATGATATCGGTCGGTGTGCTGCGCGCTTCCGGCTTTTTGGATTTATTATGCAGATTTATAGGAAAGCTTATCGGCGGCATTGCGCAGGGCTTTCCCAATGAATTAATCTCTCTTTTTGTGGTAAAATTGTTTTCGGCGTCGGCAGCGACAGGGCTTGCGTTGGATATTTATAAGGCATATGGTACAGATTCGTTTGCTGGGCTTGCAACTTCCATTGCACTTGCAAGCACAGAAACTGTTTTTTATACCATGTCAGTCTATTTTATGGCGGCACGCGTAACAAAAACGAAATGGACACTTTCCGGCGCTCTGCTCTCTACACTGGCAGGGCTTGTGGCGAGCGTGGTAATTGCGGCATTTTTGGCGTAATGTGTAGAAGCTGGGAGAAATATAATAATTTATACTGCACACCGATTAAATTTACAGTACAACCAGACTGCGAACCGCCAGTCATGTACTTTCCTGACGGCATCACTGTAAATTCTGGCGGTTTGCAGTATATGTTTATCATTATTATTTTAATGATGCATCATAAAAATTTACAAAATGCTCAAACAGTTCCGCATCTAGCATATTACACCATTTATCTCGGTCGAGGTGATGATTGATATAATTGGCTTTATCGGCGGCAAACTGCTCTTTGTGATTGGCATTGTTGTAGTCATAATCCAGCGTTTCAAGCCATTTATCATATGCAGCATTAAATTGATTGATATAGGTCATATCGTGATAGACATAATTATGCCCTTTATCCTCAAGGCAAATAAAGTGAAACCGCGGATCATTCTTATATTTCTCATAATAAATATCGTAACCATATTTGATTGGAACAACATTGTCATCAACACTATGCACGATTAACACAGACGCTTTTGATGTTGAAAAACCGTCCATAGCAGTATTTGAAGCATAATTGCCATATTTTATTTGCTCATAAAGTTTCACAAATGGCATCATAATATAAATGCCATTTCCTGCCAGCTTTTTTCCTTCTGATTCAAATATATCGGATGAGGCGTTAAAACCTGAACATGCAACAACGGATTTGATTTCGGGGTGATATGTAAGAACGCTGCATACGCTGTAGCCGCCCCAGCTATGCCCAAACAGGGCTATTGGCAATGTGGGGAAATTTCCGCTGTTTTCCACAAATGATATTGCGTAGTCAAGATCTATCACTCCTTGTGGGATACCGCCGATGCCTTCGCCCTCACTTTCATCATTTCCCGTAGCGTCATAGGCGAATACATAATAGCCATGATGTGCAAAATAGTTTGCGCAGTCCATATAGGAGTTATGTCCGCCTCCGCCAAGTCCGTGTGCCATTACAATTATGCCGTGCTGCTTTTCTCCTGAACTGTACAGATATCCTGTTAGCTTTTGTCCTTTATCCGAAGGAAATTCATATTTTGTACGCTGTAAGTCGTCAAAGTCATCATTATAAAACATAAATGGTTGATAACTTTCAAAACGCTTGTTGAAATTTCCTTTGTATATCATTACAGATAGTGACCAATCCCCTGCAAGCAGCAATATTATTACAATCAGTAATGTAATAAGAAAAATCTTTTTCTTTTTTGATTTTGTTTTTTTCAATTTTTTCTTTTTCAATTTTAATCGCTCCTAATTATTTTGATGGTAAGAAACTGTTAATAAATAACTTTTCAATAGTGCACAGGATTTTTCTTTGAGAGTGCCGCTTAAAAAGACTATGTTTTTCATTAGATTTTAAATTATTATACAACATTTCAAGTGTTCAAAGCAAGTTAATATTTGTATGGATTTTTACCTGTTATTACTACGGTTACTTTTCACACCCACGCCAAAGTAGTGGGAATCATGCGCCAAAATGCTAAAAGCTTTTGCTTTTTTACTTTAGCATTTTGTGTGCATCAATTGTTGCAAATCACACCGAATGTTCGTAAATTGTTGCAAAATCTGGCATTGGTGTGATTTGTAACCGTAGTAATGGTGAATTTTGTAGAGAAATTCACTAAATATTGACAAAAATCTGTAAAAAGCATAGCATATAAAGAGGGGATTTTTGTGCTATATAAGCAGGAATCCTTTATGGCAGAAATGGAGGACGGCAATGAACAAAATTTTAATTATAGAAGATAATTTGGCTCTGTCAGAAAGGCTGTGCATGGCATTTATGGATAGGGAAACACTTGTAACAAGCTGCAGTACAATCGGCGTGGCAAGAGATTTGTTGCAGCGTGAACAATTTCATGTAATTATCATGGAGGCGATAGTCCATGGAGAAAACGGTGTGGCATTTTTACAGGATCTTAAAAAAAATTCGCAGATGAGCGTAGTGGTGTTAGCACCAAATGATGACCAACAAAGTATTGATATAATAATGCGTATGGGTGCTGACGATTGTTTGATGAAGCCCTTTAATATTGCGGCGTTAAAAGCGCGTGTGGGAACACAGATTCGCAAAAAGCGGCTGGAGTCACATCTTGAGCAGAGTAGACGTTTGGAGGCAATAGGAACTGCATTTGGAGATGACAGCAACGAACGTACTATTTTGATAAATGGATATGTGTTTGATTTTGATAATATGAAATTCAGCCGAATGGGAGAGCCGGTAGATCTTAGCGAAGTCGAACAGGCGCTTCTGCGTATCTTGGTGGAGAATAAAGGCGTTGTATTAAGGCGGAATGCGTTGTTGTCCCACATGAAATTGGAAACACACCAAGAATTGGATGAATTTGTGCTTGATGCTATGGTGCGCTTGCTGCGTGAAAAATTAAAGGCAGCAGATTATATTAAAACTGTTTATGGAATTGGTTATTTTTGGGAAAATAAGGTCGAAATTTAAAAAAGCTATTTATATAGATTTTGAGGGTTAAACTGTAATCGTTAAATATCATTGGTACTAAATTCCTATTGATGTCCTATGCTTTTTCGTATATGCTAACAAAAGGCTTGTGTACGTAACAAATAAATACACAGGTTTGAGAACCGTTTATATACACATTTAGATTAGTTTTTACTATGAGTTGTATATAAAAGGCTCTTAAATATAAAACATATGAGGTAAATAGTATAATGAGAAAAAAGAATAGGAAATTAAGAAACAAAAGTTTGGCAAAAAGAATACTTGTCTGTTTATTGACAGTAAGTTTTTTGGCGTCCATGCCGATAAATGGCGTAAGGGCGTCTATTTCTATTGCATCTAAAACAAAAGAAGCAGAAGTAAAAACTACAGATTTTCAACCCAAGGAAATAGAAGCGAAAGAAATGAAAAACAAAGATTTCCAAACTAAGGAAACCGAAACGAAGGAAATGAAAAATAAAGATTCCAAACCTGAGGAAACCGAAACGGAAGAAACGAAAAATAAAGATTTCCAATCAGAGGAAATAGAAACGAAACAAGCAAAAACTACAGAACTCCAATTCAAGGAAACCGAACTGGGAGAAACAAAAACTACAGATTTCCAACTTAAAGAAATCGAAACGGAAGAAACAAAAACTACAGATTTCCAATCCAAGGAAACCGAAACGGGAGAACCAAAAACGACTGATTTCCAACTCGAGGAAACCGAAACGGAAGAAACAAAAACTACAGATTTTCAATCCAAGGAAACCGAAACGGAAGAAGCTAAGGAAACCGAAACGGAAGAAGCAAAAATTACAGATTTCCAACCTAAAGAAACCGAAACAGGAGAAACAAAAACGACTGATTTCCAACTTGAGGAAATCGAAACGGGAGAAACAAAAACCACAGATTTCCAACTCAAGGAAACCGACGAAACAAAAGATACAGATTTTCAACCCGAGGAAACTGAAACGGAAGAAGCAAAAACGACTGATTTCCAACCCAAAGAAACCGACGAAACAAAGGATACAGATTTTCAACCCGAGGAAACCGAAACGGAAGGAACAATAAATGCAGATACGAAAACAGAGGTTTCGACAGAAGCGGATTGGGCAGAAACTGACGAGTCGGAAAACATCGAATCAGAATCGGAAGAAACAGAATCCGAATCAGAAATTGCCCCCATTATAGATACTAGCGAAATAACAGCAAAGGATATTGTAATTTGGAAAGGGAAAGGCGTATTTGGACAATATTATGGAGAATATTGTTATAAAGTATCCCCTAAAATCTATATAAAACGCGGCACTGATCTTGGCGGAACAGAAGAAGTAAACTTATTTTATAGTGTTTATAAAGTAACCGAGGATGGGGAGGTCTGCCTAGAATCAGATAAGGCATTCTGCTGTGGTAAAGGAATTAAAAATAGTGGGACAATTCGCACAGGTTTTTCGCAGGCAGGAGATTATTGTATTGTAATTGTATGTACAGGCAGTTCTGGCGAGCGTGTTACAATAGCAGAAATAAAATATACAGTACCACAGCAACAGCAGACATTGGAATTAGAACAGTCGGAAATAGAAATGTATTACGGTGATACATTATATCTGGATACACTGTTTGTCAACAGTGAAACCAATACTTGTACGCCATTTCAATCCTATCCGAGAAATTATGAGATTGTGGTGGAGGAAGGAGAAGAAGCTGTTCAGGCAGTTGTTTATAATCATTCATATGTATCAGATAATGAGCAGGAAAGTTGGGAAGATAATATAGACGAAAGTCCGTCTATAGAAGAAGACGAAAGCGAAGAAGATAAAAATGAGAAAGACGAGGATAAAAGCGAAGAGAGTAAAGACGAGAAAGATGAGAGCGAAAGCAAAGAAGGTAAAAGCGAGAAAGACGAAAGTGAAGAAGATGAATATAAGAAAGACGAAAGTGAAAAAGAAGAACGCAAAAGTGAGAAAAACGAAAATGAAAGTGAAGAACACAAAAGCGAGGAAAACGAAAAAAATAATCCAGAAAGCAGCCAAATGCATCAAAATTCTGATATGCAGCGGGATTATATAAAGGCTATAGGCATAAATAAGCCTGATGGTGGAGAAGCAGTCGTTAGTATTCGCTTGAAAGCAACGCCGTTTTGCGCAGCGTCAGAAGCAGTAAAACTAAAAATCAAAATTTATCCAATTGAAACCAGTTTGCAAATGGTTCTGCCGCAGCAGATAAAAATATTTGAATTACTCCCTATTCAAATTAAATTAACTGCAAACGGAAAGGATATAACAGATGAACTGCTAATAATGGGCAAAGAGAATCAATTAGATAAACCGTTATCATGCAACGAAACAGAAGAAACAGATAATCCCACAGAAAGCAATGCGAAGGGACGTATTCACTTCTATATCCAGCCAATAATGAAGCAGGAAGAACAAGACAAATCAACCCCCATGGATCAAGAAGAAGAAAACAAATCTTTACCTATAAAGCCAGAAGAGGAAAACAAAGGATTATCTACACAGCAGGAAAATGTTGACAGCTTACTTCCTCCCCAGCAAACGGAAGACAGTGATTTATCTGTTGCGCAGCCACCTAGTGCAATTGTAGTAAATGCTGCCGATTTGACTTGCGAAAAAGATAAAAATGGGATAAATCAGTATTTTCTGCCAGTTACCAACAGCAACTTCCCTAAATTGGAAGCAGACTGCAATTACACAATACGCGCAGTATTTACATATCAAGAAGATTCTTCCCAAAATACATTTGCACCATACAGCAGCAGCGAAATCACGGGGGAATTAAAATTATTGGCGCGGGAAGCTAAGCTCAACCTTTCCGTTAACCGAGAACTACCATTAGATTATCGTACATATTTTGGAAAAAGCGATCTGGTAAAATTCATTGTAGATATTTATGAAAAAAGCAGCGAAGCAGATACTGCCCCAAAATCCTTGCCATATCAGGAGATCGCCGCAGAAGAAAAGGATAAAATAATCTATCACATAGCCAATAATAACACGAAAGTTATCAATATTATTAAGGACAGCACATCTTCCTTTTCACCGGAAAATAATGCAATTCCCCTTCAAGTAACAGGTGTAGGCAGCACAAAAATAGAAGTTTCAGCGTTAGGAAGCAAAGTGTATCACGCGGATTCCGAAATAATAGATATTGCAGTGGAAAACAGCGCTCTTTATGATGAAGATTTTGTGATAAAACTCTATTCCAAGTCAGGTACAGAACAAATGACTTTTGAGCAGGCCCAAAACAGCAGTGGGTTTGAAAAATGGCTGGACTATCTAAAGGCACATAATGGCTGGATTAACAGCACAATAGAGGTATCGTTAAGCGATTCCGGTGCACAATATTATGACAGGATTGTCACAAATAAAGAAAATATGCCAAGGGGAAAAATAGTGCATTTAAAAACTAGTCAAAGCAAGCAGGAATACAGTTTTTGGGCAGAGCATACAAAGCGCAACGCCAGCACGAAGCTAAAGGTAGGCGGAACAAGGAAATTTACAGTAGGAATTGATTTAGAAGCACCTCAGTTAAAAACATTTGATCTTGATAGCAATGATTTTGCGCCTACAAGAACGGAAACAGAGCGGTATTATGCGAAAGATTTTGTTTTGACAGGAAGTTATGAAGATAAAGGAAGCGGAGTTCAAAAAATTGAGTATACAACAGATTTTCAGCTACCCCAACAGGAACAGAACTGGCAGGAAGCAAAGATCACATCCAATGGCGAAGAATTTGCGTTTCGCATTATACTTTCCGATGGTGTTTATCGTGCAATTGCGGTAAGAGCGGTGGATTATGCAGGAAATATCAGCAGTACAAAGTGCCTTGTCAACGAAAAAGATAAATGGTATCAGATAATTGTTGACAGTAAAGCACCAGAGATTGCAGTTGCAGGATTTTCCGAGGGGGTACCCTATACTGGCGCGGCAGAAAAATGGATAAGAAACGGCGTACAGTATCAGATTTCTTATACGGGTAAGGGTTGCCCGTTTGCCGGCGTATACCAAATGGAAACGGCGTATGAACCTATTGGCGAAGCTATAAAAAAACCCAAAAATAAGCAGTTTGCATGGGAGGCAGTGCCAATTGATGCAGAAAATATCGGATATTATTATATTGGTATAGGACAGCCGGCAAATAGAAATGGCTATTACTATTTTCGCGCGATATCCAAAAGTGGCGTGGTTTCTAAGCAAGTGCAAAAGGAACGCATTTTGCTTCAGCAGACATTAGCTGCAAAAAAAGAACCTGTGGAAACCGGAGCCGGAAGCCGGAAAAATGAGTGGTATAACAAGCAGTCTGGTGTTCCTGTAATTTCATTTCAATATCCGGATTATGACAGTGGTGTTATAACTGGAGAGTATCAAGCACCGATAACAATACATTATAATTTATCTATAAAAGATGAGAGCGGCGGCATAACCATTTTGGCGCATGACACACAGGCAGCCATTGGTGTGCGCTCCAGCAACGATTATCAAAACGGGCAGTTTCAGGTAAAAAGTGATGATTTAAGTGCAAAAAGTATTTATTTTCAGGATAGTGTGACAGCAGGTGAGATAAAAGATGGACTCTATACATTGGAATACTGGATTAGTGATATGGCAGGAAATCAGTCGCAGAAAGAAACGAAACTTTATAAAATTGACTGTCATGAACCAACGGATTTATCGGTAAAAATAGCAGATTGGAATATGGCAGTCGAAAGTGCAGAAAACATCTGCTATCAGCATATTTTTCAAAATGCAGTGGAAGGAAGCGCAGATGCAGCATATGGAATCAGTGGAAAAGGTTTTCTTCAAATCCGAAGGGCAAAAAATATCGGTGATTGGAATAAGCGTGAAGGTTTCGAGGAGGGCAGTCACTTTCGCATAGAATCTGGGAATCGGTGTTTTCTCTATATAATTGCGGAGGACGCGGCAGGAAATACCACAGAGGGTTGGACACAGGGGGTGGTTGTAGATAGCCAAGCACCAGCAGGCGACGGCACTGCAGAGTTGATTTTAGAGCCGGAGGGCGCAAATAAAAATGGTTTTTATAACAAAGATATTTCTGTAAAAATTCAGGTGAAGGATTCGCCAGATGCACAAAACTGTGCAGGCTTAAAGAAAGTGGAAAGTATTGTCGGCGCTAAAGGAAAAGGCAAAGTAGCGCAAAAAGAATTGTTTTCTTTTGCCAAGGAACAGCCGACCGAAGCGGAATTAATTGAAGCCTCCGGTTTTGCCGTTGTGGAGCAGATAGACGCTGCAACGTATGAAAGTAATGAAGCATATATTCAAGTGACAGCACTAGACCGTGCTGAGAACAGTACTGTTACAACAAAAAAGTTAAAAATTGATGTGACAAAACCAGAAATTGCAATTTCTTTCGATAAAAATAATAAAGAGGAGAGAAATACGTCTTATTTTCGGACAGACAGAACGGCACAAATTGCGATTAAAGAGCTGAATTTTGATCCCAAGGAAGTGGATGTTCGGATTACAAAGGATGGCGAGGAATTTACCATACCATTATCGGAGTGGAGAAATGAGGGCATCGATCATTATGCAACGGTGGTATTTCAGGAGGATGGTGTATATACAATGTCTATAACGTGTAAGGATTTGGCAGACAATGCAGCGGACGAAGTGAAAGCAGAGTCGTTTACCATTGACAAAACGCCTCCCAAAACAGCAATTGTATTCAATGAAACGAAATCCAAGTTAGGGAAAGAAGGATATTTTAATACAAAGGTTACAGCTAAAATAACAATTACAGAGCAAAATTTTTCTGCGGATGGATTACATTTGAAGGCAGACGGCTATTCGGGTATGGGGGCATGGACGCATAACGGGGATCAACATACTATACAGGTGTACTTTGAAAAGGAAGGTCAGCATCAGATTGGAGTAGAATATACAGATCTTGCTGGAAATCGTGCGGAAAGTACGATGTCGTCTGCGTTTATAATTGATACACAACTGCCAGTAATTAAAATTGCAGGTGTTGTAGATGGTTCAGCAAATGCTGGAGATATTCTTCCGATTATTTCGGTACAGGATGCGAACCTTGCGGCAGAGAGCACAGTGATTGCGGTTACGACAGGAACAGGAAAGTCTGTGACAGTTGCAAAGGAAGTAACCGCAGATACACTAAAAATATCCAACCATCAAAATCAAGAGGAAGCCATTCACAACAATTGTACAGAATTTACATATCAATTAACTGATATCTCAGAAAAGGAAGATGATGTTTATTATTTAACGGTGACAAGTTTTGATTTGGCAGGTAACCAGCAAACCCAAACACTCCGTTTTTCGCTAAACCGCCGCGGTTCAACTTATGATATGTCAAGACTTTCCAATGTGATGGATAAGTATTACAATACTTATAATGAACTTGCAGATATGGAAATTATCGAGATGAATGTGGATAAAATTGAAGATTTTCATATGTATTTATCAAGAAATGGGCAGATGATTACGGATAAAGTGGTATTTACAAAAGAAGAAAGTGGATCGGAACAGCTAGGATATACCTATAAATATAAAATCGGTAAGGAAAATTTTCAAAAGGAGGGATTCTATCGAATCGGTTTCTATTCCAAGGACAAAGCCGGAAATGAGGTTAATAATTCGCTGGAGTTAAATGGAGAGGATATTCAGTTTGTAATTGACGATACGCCGCCTAGGGTGGTCATTGAAGGCATTGAAACCGGAAAAGTTTACGGCGGGGCGTCACAAGCGTTTCATGTAATGGTTACGGATAACTTTCGTTTAAAAGAAGCAGAATTTATTCTTGTAAATAAAGAGGGCAAGCAGTTGGAAAAATGGGATTACTGTGCTCTTGTAAAGGAACAGGGAGAAGTTGCAACATTTACCATACCCGAACAAGAGTCTGAATTATCGCTTTTATTTTATGCAAGCGACGCTGCAGGGAATGAACTGAGAGGAACAAAAAATTCAGAGATTGCACCGACAAATTTTATGGTGACAACAAGTAAATGGGCACAAGTTGGGAAGCAGCCAGTTACAATATTTTTTGAGGAGGAGATGCTGATTACTCCGTCACTTGTTACAGTGCTTATAGTGATTCCTGTGTTGATTGCAGTGATTGGTATTGGTACAGTTGTTGCTTGGAAGCGCCACAGAAATAAGGAGGATATCCTAGATAATCAGAATACTAATGACAAAGATGATTTACATACGATTTTATAATTTTTTTAAGAAAAAGTTAAAACCTGTTCTAATATTTTCCATTTCTGTGGTATACTGATAAAAGGTTAAAAATACAAGTGCCTGCATCGGGCAGGCATAATAGATACAAGGAGTTTTTGTTATGGATACGAATGTAAATCATCAAAAATACATTACAACGTGGGGAAATGCAATCTCAATAGCGGACAGGCGTCCGGAAAATTACGCAAAGGACTTAACGCTTCGCTATCCCATCCGCCCAATGTTTGACGGTACGAAATTAAAGATTACATTGGATAACTTTTGCGGTACGGAGGCAGTGCGCGTCACACGCGTTTTTGTGGCAAAGGCAAAGGAAAATGGGGGACGTGCAGTTGTAGAGGGCAGCAGTGTGGCGGTGACATTTGATGGAAAAGAGGGTGTTGTTCTTCCGGCTGGTGAGGCTGTAATCAGTGATGAAATCACCTTTGCGGTAACAAGAGGAGATGACATCAGTGTCAGTTTATATTTCGGAGATTTTACTTTAATGCGTTCTGCCGTTTTAATCACAGGGCCGCTGTCAAAGGGTTTTTATTCTGTGGGAGATTACGCAGAAAGTGCGGAACTGCCACTAGATTACACTAGGAATACAAATTGGTTTTATTTTCTAAGCAATGTGGAAATTTATACTTCGGACACGAATCGTGCTGTAATCTGCTACGGCGATTCCATTACCTCGCAGGCATGGCCGGATTATTTGTCACTACGGTTATTTGCGGAAAATATAGAACATACTGCAATTGTGCGGCGCGCTGCAAGCGGGACAAGAATTCTGCGGCAGTATGAAAATATTACATACGACTCTTATGGATTAAAGGGGGATATTCGCTTTCCGCGTGAGGCAAAAGTAACGGGAGCAGAATCCGTGATAATACAACATGGTATCAATGATATTATACATCCGGTAGGTGTCGAGGTAAATCCGTTCCGTCCATGGAGTGATTTACCGACGGCGGACGAATTGATTCAAGGTTTGAAACGCTATATTTCTTGGGCAAAAGAGTTTGGGCTTACTGTCTATATGGGAACGCTTCTGCCAATCTATGGCTGGCGTACTTATGAACCGTTTCGAGATGAATTGAGAAATGCAGTAAACGATTGGATACGAACAACTACAGAAATTGCGGGATGCATTGATTTTGATAAGGCGTTGCGTGACCGTGAAAATCCGGCGGCGTTTGCCAAAGGCTTTGACAGTGGGGATCATCTTCATCCCTCGGAACAGGCATATTTTCAAATGGCGGCTGTAGTTCCTAGTACAGTATTGCACAAATAATATAAACAAAGGCTTTTCAAGCAGCAAGATTGGGGGATGAATATAGAAATGCCAACGTTACTTTTTGTAAATGCGTGTGTACGCGGCAAGGATTCTAGGACTTTGGCGCTGACGGAGCAGCTTTTGGAGCGGATTCGGGAAGCAAACAGCAAAGATTTAGCGTTTCAAATAGAAGAAATTCGGCTTTCAACAGAAAGTCTTTTACCATTGAATTATGAAAGGCTCGAAAGAAGGGAAGAATTATTAGTACATGGGCAGTTTCATGATACGATGTTCGATTATGCGAATGCGGTGGCACAGGCGGATATGCTTGTGATAGCTGCACCTTATTGGAATATGTCGTTTCCTTCTATGCTGAAAATTTTCTTTGAAGCGGCGAGTGTAGAGGGGATAACGTTTGCTTACGCGGATGACGGCACACCGATTGGGTTGTGTCAGGCACAGGATATGTATTATGTAACGACAAGCGGCGGAGTAATCGGTGACTGTAATTTCGGTTTTGAGTATGTAAATGCGTTATGCCGGCTGTATGGCATACAAAATACGCATTTTGTCAGCGCACAAGGATTGGATATGGAGGGTGCGGATGTGCAGGCAATTATGGAAGCAGCTTGTGGCGGAGAGATTGTGAATTTATAGATATACTGCACAAGGCTGTCGCATTAAGCCGAACGAATACAAGATAGTCTAACAATGTGTTAGAATTTATACTATATCTTGTATAATCAAAGCTTATTGTGACAGCCCCTTAGTATAGAAAGCCTGCGCAAGGAACAGTGTTCACATATACTAACGATCGTTAAGACTTTCCAATTTCTGCACAGCCCATATTACATAAGCGGGCAATATGTGTTGTGCAGAAAGGAAAATTGAATCGTTCGTGAGTATAAATGTTTGTAAAATCGGGGGAAACTTTATGACACAAATGTCAGAAAAACAGCAGAAAGCAGAAGAAATTGCAGCAAAAATATGGAAGCTTTCACGGGATAAGCTTTTGGTAAATCTGCGGTTTCTGGATGTGGCACTTGCAGGGATTGCGGTGCAGCCGCGTTTCGGCATTGGCGGTGTGTGTTTCGAGTCGGCAGGGCAGCGGGGGATTGTGATTGATTATGAACCTGCGTATGTGCTGCACCAATATCAAATGAATCCCAATAATATTATTAGGCTGCATCTGCATATTTTATTTCACTGTATTTTTAATCATACGTACCGTTATCAACGCGTGGAGCAGGATTTGTGGAATGTGGCGGCAGATATGGCGGTCGAAAATGCAATATTGGGGCTTGGAATTTCTGGTTTTGAAACGATTGGTGATGACGAGCGCAGACGACAGATTGCGATCTGGGAGAAGAAAATTCGTATGCCCATAAGGAATGAAGCGGGAAAATTTAATCAGTTTTCACAGGAAATGCTGACAGACGGGCAAAAAGGTGATACTGAGAGCGGTGTGTCTGTGAATAAACCTTCCGGCGTGCTGACGGCTGAGCGAATTTATAAAAGAATGAAGGAGAATTATCCGGAGCCAGATGAGTTATTGGAGCTTGGAAATTTGTTTCGGCGCGACAATCATGAGAGCTGGCTGCGCGCAGAGCCGGAAACGCTGGAGTTAACACAGGCGCAGTTTAAAAAAATTAGTGAGCGCATTAAGGCAGAATTAAAGGCTTTTTCGCAGGATAAATCAGACGACAGAAGTATTTTGCAGAATTTGGAGGAAGCGACAAAAGAGGAATATAACTATGATGATTTTCTACGCCGATTTAGTGTATCAGGAGAAGATATGCAGATTAATGATGATGAATTTGACTATGTGTATTATACTTATGGTTTGAATTTATATGGAAATCTTCCGTTGGTAGAACCGCTTGAATATAAGGATGTCAATAAGATTAAGGAGTTTGTTGTAGTGCTAGATACTTCTGCTTCGTGCCGTGGAAAGGTGGTGCAGGCATTTCTCAATAAAACGTACAATATTTTAAAGAGTAGTGAAAACTTTTTCCGTAAGGTCAATATTCACATTATTCAGTGTGATTCGCAGGTGCGGCGTGATACAAAAATTACAAATGATGAAGAATTTGAAGCTTTTATGAAAGAGGGGCAGTTGGAGGGCTTTGGCTCTACCGATTTCCGTCCAGCATTTGCCTATGTTAACAACGCAATTGAAAACGGTGTGTTTGAAAATTTAAAGGGATTGATTTATTTTACGGACGGTTATGGGGTTTTTCCAGAAAAAAAGCCGCCATATAATTATGATACGGCGTTTGTGTTTTTGGAGGATGACTACGACAAGCCGCAGATTCCGCCATGGGCAATGAAACTTGTGCTTCCGGCGGAGGACAAGGAGGATGTAGTTTGAAAGAAAACGTTTAAAATTTTGATGTGCAGGGGGTATAATAATGAATATTAAACAGGCGAAGGAGCATATTAAAAATTCTGTTCATTTATATTTAAAAAAGGATGAATTTGGCGATTACCGCATTCCGGTAGTGCGGCAGCGGCCGATTTTTCTGTTAGGTTCGCCGGGAATTGGCAAAACGGCGATTATGGAGCAAATAGCTCAGGAATTGGGTATTGCACTGGTGTCTTATTCCATGACGCATCACACAAGACAGTCTGCATTGGGACTGCCGTTTATTACGCATAAAAATTATAAAGGCATGGAATTTGATATTTCCGAGTACACGATGAGTGAAATTATTGCATCTATTTATGAGGTAATGGAGCATTCCGGAATTGAGGAGGGGATTCTATTCCTTGATGAGATTAACTGTGTATCGGAAACCCTTGCACCGTCTATGCTGCAGTTTTTGCAGTATAAGGTTTTTGGCAGGCATAAAGTGCCGGAGGGGTGGGTAATTGTTACTGCTGGAAACCCGCCAGAATACAATAAGTCTGTGCGTGAGTTTGATGTCGTAACAATGGATCGAATGAAGCTGGTTGAAGTCGAGGCAGATTATGCGACGTGGAAAGAATATGCCGCAAAACAGGGCATTCACAATGCAGTCACAACGTATCTTGATATGAAAAAAAGTGATTTTTACCGCGTTGAAATGAATGTCGGCGGCAAATCCTATGTGACAGCGCGCGGCTGGGAGGATTTATCGGCAACTATTTTGCTGTGTGAGGAGGAAAATCTGCCCGTTGATGAAACACTAGTTGCTCAATACTTGCA
>CBCOYO010000085.1:0-14980 GCA_965114465.1 uncultured Lachnospiraceae bacterium | reverse complement strand
CTACATTTTATTACGGGGCTGTCGCAATAAGCTTTGATTATACAAGATATAATGCAAAATACAATACAGCATTACGATATCTTGTATCTGCGTCCCTTAATGCGACAGCCCCTACCTGAACTGTTACAATTTCTTTTCAAAAGCCAAAATTATTATATCACATCTTATTTACTTTTCCAATATCTTGTTGACACCCTGTGCGCTGTAATCTATAATTTATATTATACTAAGGAACTGTACAGTTCCTAACGAGCGATACATTTTATTATACCACTCAAAATATTTACACTCGTGCGTCAGCATTATTGGCAAATTTAAGCACTCGCCAGTATAGATTGTCAGTATAAACATACTTTCGTGCATAGTTTTTAACGAAATTGTTATGATTTTTATCCTTGCACCATATACCATAATAAAAGGGGGAACTTATATGGCATTATTAAAAGAAAAACTCTATACCACTGATGATATCTATGCTTTGCCCGATGGCAAAAGAGCAGAATTATTTGACGGACAGCTTTACGACATGGCACCACCAAACTTTTTACACCAGAAACTAGTATTACAACTTAGTGTAAAAATTGCAAACTATATTGACGCGAAAGGCGGGGAATGTGAAGTCATGCCTGCACCGTTTGCTGTATTTTTAAATAAAGATAATAGAACCTATGTAGAACCAGATGTTTCAATTATCTGTGATAAAAGCAAACTTGATGATTACGGATGTAACGGTGCACCAGACTGGGTAATTGAAATTACTTCTCCCTCTGACCCTTCAAGGGACTATGGCATTAAACTCTTTAAATACCGCTCCGCAGGCGTCCGTGAATATTGGATTGTAAATCCCCAAAAACATACAATAACCGTGTTTGATTTTGAAAAAGATCAGAATTCCAACCAATATAATTGGGAGGATGATATCCCCGTTTGCATTTACGGTGATTTAACCATTAATATTGCGAAACTTCTTAATAGATAGGTGTTTCTGCTGACAAACTTCATCTGAGTTCCCATGTATACAAAAAGGAAAGGCTTCGTATTTAGAAGCCTTTCCTTTTTATGCGCAGACCCATGCCGCAAAAGCGGGGCATGAGCCGCGCGGCGAGTAGGGAAGATAATGCATTTATCTTACATTGTTACATTATTTGCCGTACCAGTAATATTCATTCCATTCTCAGATTCTTCCTGCGGATGCAGCCGTTTGCGGATTGCAGTAATTAAGTCCTCAATAGAGCTTGCCTCAATTTTTTCTGTTTCGCGCTTACGCTCACGTACCCGCTCAATCTGCTCCTGCTGTGTTTCGGAGGCGGCTTTCTTCCGTGAACTGCGTCTTTCCTCAACACGCTCCTGCTGTTTTTCAGAAGCTGCCTTCTCAGACTTTTCCTTACCAGCATCTACCATATCTTTAAACAGCTTGACTGCATAGGAAACATTGCCATCTTGATCCATTGTAATATTAAATCCCGTTACTTTATCTGCGTCTTCCCCAAGTTCTGTCTTGAGTGTTTCAAACTTCTCGTCTGCACCGCCGATAATCCCCTCATATTTCTCACGCAGGGCATCATCTTTCGCCATTTTCTCCAAAAGTTCAGGATTAATTAATACACTGTATTCTTTGTCGGAAAGGCTTGCATAATAATCCTGTTCCTCATCTGTTGACCACTTCGCAACAGAAAACGACATATTACCATACTTCTCACGCAGCTCTTTCAATACATTTGCCGCCGATTCGCTAAGCTCTATCCCGTCCTGAACGCCATTGCTGTCCAATGCCTTATATTCCTGATTTTTCTGACTTTCTGTACGCTTGGGTCTTTCATAGCCGGCTTTTACTTCACGCGACTGCCCAGTGTACTCATATGTATCCCTGTCTGTATCTGCATATCTTGTGGTTCCAGACTTCCTGCTCTGCGTATTCCTTGCTGCATTAGAAACAGCGCCTCTTGCAATCACATCATCATTTACGCCTGTCTGATTGGGGAATAATCCGCTATTTCCCATTAAAGTGTTATAATTGACTCCATTCATGACCATACCAACCTTTCTCGTTTGTCAACATGACATTTACTCATGAGATCTGCCTATTTGTATATTTATATTATCGGCAAAATTTTCCTTAAACTTTATAGCCAACTGCTTCTTTTCTCATACGCAGCAATACTTTTTTTTCCATGCGACTGACTTGTACTTGACTCATGCCGAGCACATTCGCCACTTGCACTTGTGTTCTATTTTCAAAGAAACGAAGGATAATCAGTTTTCGTTCTTTTTCGTCTAAATGATTTAACAGTGTTTCCAACAACATCTTGTCCAAGATTTCCTCGCTCTCACCCTCGTTTCCAAGCATATCAAGCAGATAAATCTCACTGCCATCCGTTTCATACATTGTCTTATAAATAGATTCCACTTCGCGCCCTGCCTCAAATGCCATAACAATATCTTCTGTCATAAGCCCTGTTTCTGCGGCTAGTTCAGAAAGCGTCGGCTCTCTTCCCATCTGTTGAATCAACTTTTCCCTGACTGTTTTTAGTTTATGCAGGTTTTCCTTGATGCCGCGGCTTACTTTAATTAATCCATCGTCACGTAAAAAGCGCTGGATTTCTCCCATAATTAAAGGCACGGCATAAGTGGAAAAACACACACCATAATCTGGATCGAACTTATCAATTGCCTTTAACAGTCCTACAGAACCAATCTGAAATAAATCCTCCGCTTCCAGCCCCCTTGACAGGAACCGCTTTACAACATGATGCACCAGTCCGGTATTTTTGTGAAAAAGCGCTTCCCGCGCCTCCCTTTTTCCCCCTTGCGCCTCCAAAAAAAGCTCCCTGTCCTCCATATGCTATAACCTGCCATCCCTGTTCCACACCGCCGCCTGTAATATGGGCTGTGCTTCCACACATTCTGCAAATGATTTCCACATATGTACTTTTGTCCCTTCGCCAACACAACTCTCTACCTCTACGCCATCCATAAATGCCTCCATAAACGAAAATCCCATCCCGGAACGTTCCTTATCCGCGCCTGTCGTAAACAGCGGCTGCATCGCCTGTTCCACATCTGCAATTCCGACACCTGTGTCACAAATATGAATTTCCAACAAATCCTCTGTAGAAAGTGACGCCCGCATTACAACTTTGCCGCCTTTTTCCTCATATCCATGAATAATTGCATTTGTCACTGCCTCCGAAACTGCGGTTTTTACATCCTCTAACTGCTCCACCGTAGGATCTAGCCTTGCCAAAAAAGCGGCGATTACCACACGCGCAAGCCGCTCATTTTCCGAAACCGCATCAAATTCCATATAGATTTCATTCTCTTTGTCATTCATTGCTTGTATTCTCCTCCAAAATCTCAATAATTGCGGACATTCCCGACGTCTTTAGCAGCTTACGTATTCTATTATTGGTGTTAATTGCATACACTTTCCCACCGAAACAGGAAATTTTTCTGTAGCGCCCTATAATAATTCCAATTCCTGAGCTATCCATAAAGGTTGTGTTTTCAAAGTCAAAAACAATGTTTTTCACTTGGTCATCCAAAATCAGCCTATCTGCACTTTCCCGAATACCTGCTGCACCATGATGATCCACCTCCCGCGGCATCCTAATACACAAATAGTTATTAATAATTGCAAATTCTTCTGTATTCTGTTCCATACGCACCCTCCCTTTCCGGATATTCTTTTTAATCTCTCCCAAGTATAATCGAGTAGGGAGGAGTTATCTTCCCCTACTCGCCGCGTGCCCCGTGCGCCGCCTTAGCGGCATATTTCCTCTGCACGGGACTGTGCAATCGAGTAGGGAAGAGCCATCTTCCCCTACTCGCCGCGCGCCCCGTGCGCCGCCTTAGCGACATATTTACTCTGCACGGGACTGTGCAATCGAGTAGGGAAGAGCCATCTTCCCCTACTCGCCGCGCGCCCCGTGCACCGCCTTAGCGGCATATTTCCTCTGCACGGGACTGTGCATAAAAAAGAGAACACGCCAAAACGGCTTGTCCTCTTTTGTCTTACTCCCCTCGAATCTCTTTAATGTAATTCTGCGATTTACGTGCCTTCGTCGTATTCGGGAACAGTTCGACTACCTGTTCATAAATTTCAATTGCTTTATCGGTATCTCCTCTTTTGTTATACGAATTTCCTAAATTATAAAGTGCATCTCCGTTTTTCGGGTCATACTCATAGGCTTTGGTTAACTCCCGAATTGCCGTTTCATAATCCTCTGCATGAAAAGCATCAAAACCTATTGTATAGCTTTTCTTCGATACGGTAGGGCCTACTGCTTCTTTTACTGCACTATACAACCCTTTAAAACTCTCAGATGCGCCGGCTTCAATGTATTCTGGTGTAATCTTTTCCAATGCTTCAGCAACCGCCATTTCATCTCCTGTCTTATTTAGATACATTAATGCAGCTTCAATTAATTTCGTATTTGCTTCCAGTGCTACACTTGTTCCCTGTGCTTCATCAAGGCTTGTGGAAAGCGACTCTTTCTCCTTATTCAGTTCATTAATCTGCATCTGCATTTCATTAACTTGTACATTCTTTGCATCTAGCTGTTCACTAACTTCTTTATATTTTACTGTCATTTCCTCCCGATCCTGCTGTAAACGGGAAGGACGGATTAAGAAATAAGTCATTGCTACACCGATAACTACGCCAATTACAATATTTACCAGCGTCTGCCAGCCAATAATCTCCTTTTTGCTTGCTGGCTGAATTACTGTATCATTGCCACTCTGATAAACAACGGCTTCTTTTTTCTTCTTACTGCGCTCTTCCTGCGGCGGAAGCATTGCCTCGACCTCTTTCATATAACGCAGCGTCGTTGTATTGTTAACGTCTATCTGTAATGCCTTGTCTAATTCTTTTTTCGCTTTTTCCCAATCCCCATCATGAATATATAGAAGTGCCAAAAGCTGCCTTGCCTGTACAAATCGCGGGCTGTTACTTAAAATTTTTCGAAGCTGAATTACCGCTAAATCAAAACTGCCCTGCTCACAATAATTTAGCACTAAATTATATTTTTTCACAGTCTGGTTAAACGCTTCCAAACGCCCAGGATTATCCTGTATCATATTGATATAGTCGTCTGCGATATTTTTTTCATTCTGAATATTTTTGCTGATTACCCATTCGCTTAAAGCGGCGACTACTTCTCCACGTTCAAAGTAAACAAGCCCTAATAGATTTCTTGCCTCAATATGATTTTTATTGAGTTTTAAGCACTGGCGCAGACTGGATATCGCTCCGGATAAATCCCTGACTGCTGCTTTCTCTAATCCATTGTTATAAAAGCGGTTCGCAGAATACATAATCCGTTTGTATAGCCCGACATCTGCGCCGCATCCGGTACAAAAATCTTTTTCTGATAACTGACATCCACAATTATAGCAAAACATTCTAAGCTCCCCTATTCTTCTTCCTTCGCATCCTCAATCATTCTTACCAATACATCTGCCATATCTGTTAAATCCTGATTGTACACAGCGGCTTCAAATTCCTCGACTTCAAGGCTGGGGTGAAACTTTTTCAATTCTTCTTCAAAATTTATCATTGTCTTCTCCATACTGCTGGCAGCCTATGCATTTCGGCTTCAGCACACTCTTTCCTCACTCATTCAACATACCATTGTTCAGCAATTCTTCCACTATGCCTGCTAAGTATAAAGAACCCACAATATACACTACACCTTGACTACCTTTTTCCCTAAGCGCAAAGGCGACGGCCTCTATTATCTGCGGCATTACAAATACTGGCTTATCTGTATATGTGATAAACTGCTGCTTCAATGCTTTGGGGTCAGTTCCCCGCTCACTTGGAATATATGTAAGCACAAAATCCGTTATCTTTGGTATCGCGCAAAGCCTTGCTGCCATGCTCTGATAGTCCTTATCATTGACTGCGGAAAAAACCAATATGCATTTTGCGCCAGACTCCAGATTACAACTATAATTCAAAGAATCTGCAAACGCTGCAATACCGTCCTCGTTGTGCGCGCCGTCAATGAATACATTTGGCAAAACTTCCTCCATGCGTCCACGCCATCTCATATGCAAAATGCCTTTTTGGATGGTATCTGCATTAATCGGTGTCACGTTGCACTGGTTTGCCAATACTTCACATGTCCGGACTGCTATTGCCGCATTCTCCGCCTGATACAATGCCGTTCCTGCAAATGTAAGTCTACCATAATCATAATAACGACTGTGCACAGAAAAATCAATGGATTTTTTCTGAATTTCACAGATTTTATAGTCATTTTCTGATACTTTTTCACAAAAACAACCGCAATCCGCCACCCGTTTCTCCAAAACGACAGAAGCCTTATTTTTTCTATCCACAAAAACGACAGGGATATTGGGCTTAATAATGCCCGCCTTCTCCCCTGCGATCTCCTCAATGGTATCCCCAAGGTATTCCATATGATCTCTGCCGATTTCGGTAATCACACAGACCGCAGGCGATTGGATCACATTGGTTGTGTCAAGTCTGCCGCCAAGTCCAGTTTCTAATATGGTAATATCAACTCCCGCCGACGCAAATATATAAACTCCCATAAAAAAAAGACGTTCAAAATAAGAAGGCTGATATTGGGGCTGCTCTGCTCGATATTCCCCAAGCCTGTCTGCAAGCCAGAAAAACGCTTTTAAAAATATTTCCTCCGAAATCATCTCTCCATCAATACAAAATCGTTCCCGCGTTGTAATTAAATGAGGTGATGTAAACATCCCAACATGAAGACCGCTCTCCAAGCAAATCTGCTGAATAAACGCACACACAGACCCTTTTCCATTCGTACCTGCTACATGAACAATTCTGCCAAGATTTTTTTCTGCAAAGGCAGCACTGTGATTTTGCTGAATATATTGATAAAAAGCTTTTGACTGCTCTAATGGATTCTTGCGCGTAAATTTCGGCACTTCGGAGAGAAATGCTTCCGCTACCTGATAATTCTTGATATGCATTTCGTTAGCCAACGTAGCCCCCCCCCACAATGAAAGACCGGCTAACGGCATCTGCACCGCGAACCGGTCATAACATTCTTATATTTATTTATCTATCTATTTTTTCAATCCACACTCTCACGCAGGGAATGACCCACTCCAAAACACCCATGCGCTGGCAAGCGTCGAATTAAATAACCACCACAGTTCCTACGATAATGCCGTTCTGTGCTTTGTATTCCATAAAGCTGGTATCACGGTTAATCGCCATTTGGTGATCGTCCACACCAATCATTACTCCTTTGTAGATATTTCCACTGACCCTGATTTTCGCCTCACGCGCCTGCAATACCATTGTTTCGTATTTTTCTGCACGCTTCTTAGCTTCATTGCACTTTGAGGTTACTTCGTTTTTCTTATTCCGCAGATTTGTCAAGTGAACCTGCAATTGTTCACTTAATTCACCGGTCTGCTGTCTTACTCTTAGAATCTTAGCCATACTTGCAACCACATCATCCAATTCTTCGCTCAATTTGCTGTATTCCTCATTTACTGCAATACGCTTCTCCATCATTTCCGGCATAACACCTACGTGCAGATTCGTCTTTAATTCAGACATATTACCTGCATTCATACAGTTAATACCCATCATGGCATGTACATTGCCGCCTGCAATTAGACCTTTTTTTCCTGTTAATGTAATTGTATCGCCTGCATTCACCTTAGAATTTAGAATAACATTCGACTGTATGCTGCCACCCGCATTCACTTTGGTGTACTCCAAAAATTCTGTAAAGATATCGCCGCCTGCTGTAATCGATCCTTTTCCGCCGCCCTGCATTCCTCTTTTCAGACACACCATGCCGCCTGCTGTTATGGAAGCAGATTCCACAACGCCGTCCACTGTAAGACTTTTTCCAGCGTTAATTACTACCCCTGCTTCTACATTCCCATGAATAACAATATCTCCATTAAAGTCGACCAAAGCATTATTGGTTAGATCACAACCTCCTTGGATCTCATATACCTCTTCAACAGAAAGTTTGTTTGCGCCATCGTATTCCACTTTGCCTGATTTCGCAGCATAATATTCATTGGGATCGTCCTGATTGGTAATCCCTTTTCCTGTTAGTGGTCGAAGTTCTTTATATATTGTCGCTTTCTCGATTGCACCGGTTACGTCACGCCCTGTTGTCCCTTGTTCTGCTGGATGATATACCGCAAGCAACTGCCCTTCATCCACATTCTGCAGCAGGCTCATGCTCCTATAGTCTACCGATCCATCCTTACGAATTTCCGGTCTTGGCTTCTCTGTGTTAAAGAAAAATTCATAACGGCCGTCATGCCCCGGAATACCTTTCTCACTTGTTGCAATCTTGACTTCTCGTTCATAAATTCTCTTTTTGCACATTGCAGCAACATGAGATTCATTAATTCCTGCTACCACATTGTTTAATTGAAGATACCTCATTATTTCAGATTTCTCATAGCTTGTGCTGTCGTCCTCCGGCGCACATAAATAAAGCCATGCTTCTGTTTTATCCTCTGCTATTCTGACATAAGATTTCACATTTACCATCAATCCACCTCCGAGAAGGCAATGATAAGCCCCCTTGTGTCTCTATTGTAACACTTTTTACCTCAATTGCGCAAGTCGTTCTGTAATTTGTTGTCGCATTAATGTGTATTTTGTTAACTTTTCACGTTCCTCAGCCACTTTTGCCGCCGGTGCTTTGGATATAAATTTCTCATTTCCAAGCATTCCGTTCACCCGTGTAAGTTCTCCGTCAATACGTTTCTGCTCTTTTTCAAGACGTTCAATTTCTTGACGGATATCGACTAACTCTGCAAAAGGGATATAAATATTAGCGTTGGCTATTACAACAGAAACTGATTCCTGTGCGATACCTTCCTTATTGGTCTGAATTGTCACATCGGAAGCATATGCCAGTGTTGCAAAAAACAGTTTCCCTTCCGTGAAAGTATTTCGAATACTCTCATTTTCTGATACTACAAATACCTGCGCTTTCTTAGAAGGCGCTACATTCATTTCTGTTCGAACATTGCGGATACCACGCACCGCTTCCTTTATAATTTCTATATCCTTCTCCTCTTTTGCAAAGCAACGCTCCTGCTGGTACTTGGGCCACGCAGAAATCATAATTGATTCTTCCTCTGACTGCAAAGTACAGAAAATTTCTTCTGTAATAAACGGCATATATGGATGCAGCAGCTTTAACGCATCAATCAATACAGTTTTTAATGTCCAAAGCGCAGCATTCTGTGAAGCGGCATTGTCAGAATTATAGAGTCTTGGCTTTACCATTTCTATATACCAGTCGCAAAATTCATCCCAGATAAAATCATAAATCTTCTGCACCGCAATTCCCAGTTCAAAATGCTCCATATTGTCGGTCACTTCTTTTATCAGGCTGTTGAGTTTTGATAAAATCCAACGGTCAACTGGCTCTAATACATCCAATGCTGCTGCCCCGTCAACTTCTTTTCCTTCTATATTCATAAGGATAAAGCGCGACGCATTCCAGACTTTATTGGCAAAATTCCGGTTTGCTTCCACCTTTTCATAATGGAATCGCATATCATTTCCAGGCGCATTCCCTGTTATCAGCGTTAGGCGCAGTGCATCAGCACCATACTCCTCAATAATCTCTAACGGATCAATGCCATTGCCAAGTGATTTCGACATTTTACGTCCCTGTGCATCACGCACCAAACCATGAAACAGCACCGTTTTAAACGGGCGCTCTCCCATATGCTCATACCCTGAGAAAATCATGCGGATTACCCAGAAAAATATAATATCATAGCCCGTTACAAGCACATCTGTAGGATAAAAATATTCCAAATCCTCTGTTTTTTCCGGCCAGCCAAGCGTTGAGAACGGCCAAAGCGCAGAAGAAAACCATGTATCCAATGTATCGGGATCTTGTGTAAACTGTTCCCCTCCACACTTAGGGCAGGTATTGGGCTTCTCTTTTGCAACCACAATTTCACCGCATTTATCACAATAGTATGCGGGAATCCTATGTCCCCACCAAAGCTGTCTTGAAATACACCAATCTTTGATATTATCTGTCCAATTGTAGTATGTTTTCGCCATGCGCTCTGGTATTAGCTGAATATCACCATTCTGAATCGCTGCCACTGCAGGCTTAATTAATTCATCCATCTTTACAAACCACTGTTGTTTTACCAGCGGTTCTACAGTAGTTCCACAACGGTCATGCGTGCCTACATTATGACTGTAATCCTCAACTTTAACCAAAAGTCCCAATTTATCGAGTTCCTGCACAATTGCCTCTCGTGCTGCGTATCTGTCCATTCCTGCAAATTTACCACCGTTTTCATTAATGGTGGCATCATCATTCATAATATTTACAAGCGGCAGATTATGGCGCTTACCTACCTCAAAATCGTTCGGATCGTGTGCCGGCGTAATCTTAACAACACCCGTACCGAATTCCATATCTACATACGTATCTTCCACCACCGGAATTTCACGGTTCATTAATGGAAGCATTAGTTTCTTGCCGCGCAGATGTGCATAACGCGTATCGTCCGGATGAATCGCCACAGCCGTATCACCGAGCATGGTTTCTGGCCTAGTCGTCGCAAACGTTAAATATTCGCCGGATTCTGTGCCATCATCGTTTAATACTGGATATTTAATATGCCAAAAATGCCCCGCTTGATCTTCATATTCTACTTCTGCATCAGAAATGGAAGTATTGCACACGGGACACCAGTTAATCATGCGTGCACCTTTGTAAATATAACCTTTTTCATGCATTTTGCAAAATACTTCTGTAACTGCCTTATTGCAGCCCTCATCCATTGTAAAACGTTCCCTGTCCCAATCGCAGGAAGAACCCATTTTCTTTAGCTGGCTAATAATTTTCCCGCCGTATTCCTTTTTCCATTCCCATGCACGTTCAAGAAATTTCTCGCGCCCAAGTTCGTGTTTTTCAATGCCTTCCTCCTTGAGCGTTTTAATAATCTTTACTTCTGTAGAAATACTTGCATGATCTGTCCCTGGCTGCCACAACACGTTATAGCCCTGCATCCGTTTAAAACGGATTAAAATATCCTGCATGGTATTATCCAACGCATGCCCCATATGAAGCTGTCCTGTAATATTTGGCGGCGGAATCACAATGGTAAACGGCTTCTTATTGTGATCCACCTCAGCGTGGAAATATTTCTTTTCCAGCCATTTTGCGTATATTCTATCCTCCAATCCATGCGGATCGTAGGTCTTTGCCAATTCCTTGCTCATATCGAACCCCCGTTTAACTACATTTTGTAAAAATACTGCCCTTTGCCCAGTAACCGAGCATTTATACTCAAAAAACCCTCCGTAGGACATACTCCAACGATGGGTACTTCGTGTTATCTATGTTAAATATTAGACAATCTCAAGCAAATTGTCAAGATAAATTGATGTAAACTCTTTCATAATCCGTAAATAATTGTGCATTCTTACTATGATCTGCATTTCACCGCAGATATATTGCACAATGCTCTTCCTAAAACAAATCATAAAATAAATAATTCTTTACAACAAAAATTTAAAATTATAACATATGACACAGTAAATTTGTATATTATGTTATTGGTTTGACAATAAATATATGAATAAATATAGAAACTCTCTTTCGGGTATGATATACTATAAGAAAATTTTCAACTATTCTTTATGAAAAGATTTCTAAACTAGGAGGACTTTTATGAAAAAATTAAAAATATGCTGCTTTGTTATACTATTTACTATTATGCTTAGTACCTTTGCGCCACAGACAGTCTTTGCATCGCTTCCATGTCAAAATACCACCCTTTTAGGAACGGTACTAACAGAACAGCCCACCCCATCAGAAACACCGCAGCCAGATACCACCACGCCCGTAACCCCCACTCCGGACACGCCTTCGACTGGTACTACCACTCCCGATACGCCTTCGACTGGTACACCCACTCCGGATTTGCCTTCGACTGGTACAACTACTCCCGATACACCTTCGACTGGTGCACCCACTCCGGACGCGCCCTCGACTGAAACACCTACTCCAGATTCACCTTCGACTGGTACGCCCACTCCGGATGCTCCTTCAACCGGTACACCCACTCCAGATACTCCCTCAACGGGTACACCCACTCCGGATTTACCTTCGACCGGTACACCCACTCCGGATGTTCCCTCGACTGGCACGCCCACTCCAGATTCGCCTGTTAATGGCGCAACACCTGATAATTCTGGTTCAACAAATACCGCACCACCAAGCACTCCCGTTACACCAGAAACACCGCCAAACAATGCAACCTCCAATAATACAAATTCGACAAAACCTTCCAATTCCAATAACTTTACAGTTACGGAACATCAAGGCACCTATTATGCAACGCCTGAAGGTGGTTTAAATGTCCGCAGCGGGCCCGCAACATCCTATAGCGTACTTGGCAAGCTTTCTTATGGGCAACAGATTACTGCAACTGGCAAAGTAGGCAATGACTGGATTCAAATACAATATACACAGAGTCAAACAGGTTATGTTTCCACGCAATTTGTTTCTGATACGCCTGTTCTGCCTGCTTCAGATAACGAAATCGGTGGAGATTTGGATAACGATATTCCTATCGATGATTCAGCAGATACTTCTACAGAGAGCGCAATTGATGAAGAAAGCACAGAAAGCACCTCAACGTTAGGCAGTACAAGCTATATTAGTACGCCAATTGTTGTTATTTTATTTATTGCAATCCTTGTTGTACTTGTTTTAATCGGCTTTTCTGTATATGGCTTTTTCCGCAATAAAGGGGAGGTAGAAAATGCAGATGAAGATGATGATGAGGATGATGACGACGATGAGGATGAAGATGAAGACAACGATGAGGACGACGAGAACGATAATGACTACGAAGAGGATGAGGACGACGATATAGACGAAACCGCAGATAACAGCATTTACCATACAAATAAAAATCACCACAACTATCGCTATAATCGTAATGACACTTATAATAATCCAAGTCCCTATTCGCAGAATCATCGCTATAACGAAGATTACGGTGATGAATATTATGGTGAAGAGGATGAAGATTACGAAGAAGCAGAGTATAACGAGGAATTTAGTAAAGAATTTAACGAAGATTACAATGATTATCAGCAGTATGATAATGACAACAATGATTATCAGCAGTATGATAATGGCAACAATGATTATCATTTATCCACTAATAACGACAAGAATGATGATAACGCTGTCTCTTATAGATCTCCTGCTAATTATAACAACAATTTTGAAGATTATTCCAATGAGAATTATGAAAATAATGAAATTTACACAGATGCAGATATGAATAATGCATATTATGCAGAAGATAATGAGAGCGAAATTGCCAACGACGCTGAAGAGGATGATTAATTATTTTTCTTTCCAAACAAAGGGGCTGTCGCATTAAGGGAAACAGATACAAGATATTATAATACTGTACCGCATTTTATACCATATCTTGTATAATCAAAGCTTATTGCGACAGCCCCTTTTGTTTTATGCACAGGGACTTTTTGTATGATATACTTGCCCCCTTAAAAACCTATCATATTATTTGATTTCATTCGGATCATTTTAATATCCGCCTCTAAATCTCCTAAATCTTTTAGAACCTCCTCGGCTGTATCTATCTGTGCCGAATTAATGCAAAATACAATACTCGGTTTTGTTCCACCAAATATCTTGGAAAAAAAACCTGGTTTTTCCCAGCGCAGGAAGTAAGAAACCCTAGCCTTCATAAACGCCTTCTCCAGCGTCGTTTTTACATTGGTATCCGTCACAGAACAAAAGTCAATTTCATTATTCACTTTTACTTTACTATACTCATTTTCCACCATTGCCGCCCTCTTTCGCTATGTTTTCGTCCGGAACATTTTAATAAAACACTTTTCCTTCCTCAAGAATAGAAACCTTTCCCTGCTTCGCCTCCACAATCGTCACAGCGCAGTTCTTATGCACACCGCCACCCCAAAAATCTGCTATTTCTGTATGACTGATATGCGACAAAATTCCCCGAAGTGCAGCGCCGTGCGTGGATACTAAGATGGTTTCATCTTCCATATCTTTATTATGCACCAATTCCTCTAAAAAATCACCCGTTCTTTCTCGCAGCGTTTCTATGGATTCTGCCCCTTTCGGCGGATGATATTCCTCTGGTTTGTCAAAAAAATTCATAAAATCCGGATCTGGAATATTGTAATGTTCTTTTTCGCAGCAAAGCCCTTCATATTCGCCAAAACCAATCTCAATAATCCTAGGTTCTTCAATAATCGGAATCTGCCTCCCGCCTTTGATAATCGCTGCGGTTTCGCTGGCTCTCTTTAAAGGACTGGTATATATTCTTGTAAATGGTACTTCTTTCAGTGCTTCTGCCGTTAAGTAAGCAAGCCGTCTGCCTTCCTCATTTAAAGGAATATCCGAATGCCCCTGAAAACGCCGTTTTACGTTCCAATCCGTTTCGCCATGGCGAATGATATAAAGCTTCATCTGATGCCTCCCGTTACTTCTATTCTTTTCGTGAACATGGTTTTATTTATACTCGCGAGCGATTAGATTTTCCTTTCTGCACAACACGTATTGCCCGTTTATGCAATATGGGTATGGGCTGTGCAGAAATTGGGAAATCTTAACGGTCGTTCGTATCTATTCTCCGTTCCCTAGTATCTATCATAATACAAGTTTCCACAAAATACAAGTTTCTATTCTATCTTATGTATGACAATAGTTACTTTTCACACCCGCGCCATGCACTTGCTGCATGGTGTCAGAGCCAGCGCCAAAATGCCTGTTTTTGGGCATTTTGTGTGCATCAATTGTTGCAATTCACACCAAATATTCGTAAATTGGTGCAAAATCTGGCGTTGGTGTGAATTGTAACTGACAATAATTATAGTTGGGTAACAGTTCGGATAACCCATTGAACTGTTACGTATCCAGCCATTAGAAATCGCTTCGCGATGGGC